>CAJVCJ010000069.1 GCA_910595855.1 Candidatus Thioglobus vulcanius
TTGATTATTATATTACGTAACAAGAACCCTTAACAACTAACAATGATTAATTCACACGCTCATTTAGATTTTGATTCTATGAATACAATTGCTCAAAATGCAATTGCAATTGTGCCTAGTATTGGCAATCAGAATTGGACCGATGTTCAAATGTATCCTTATTTTTCTTTTGGTATTCACCCTTGGATGGTTGAATCACATTCGCAACGTGACCTTGATCGTCTTGAATATTTAATCAAGTGCAACAATCCTGTTGCAATTGGTGAATGTGGACTTGATTTTCATAAAGATATAGATAGAGATAGGCAAGTGTATTTTTTTGATGCTCAAGTCCAGTTAGCACTTACCTATGATTTACCTATTATCATTCATGCGGTTAAAGCAACCGAAGAAATAATCCTTACATTAAAAAAATATCCAAAACTAAAAGGAGAAATTCATGGATTTTCTGGCAGTGAACCTCAAGCTCAGCAATTAACCAGCATGGGTTTTTATTTAGGTTTTGGCTTACAAATTACTAATAAAAACTCTACTAAAATTCGTCAGATTGTAAAAAATTGCCCGTTAGAATTTATACTAATTGAAACTGACGACCATCCTAATCCAAATGATTTAGAGTTAGTTGCAGAAGAAATATCACTGCTTAAGCAAATACCAATAGACACCGTCATCGCTCAATGTGATAATAACGCCATTTCACTTTTCACTTTATCATAATGGCTGGTAGTTGCGCACGTACTGAAATATTATTAGGCCAACAAGGGTTGGCTAGATTAGCAGAATCACATGTCGTGGTAGTTGGCCTTGGTGGCGTAGGTGGCGCTTGCGCTGAAAGCCTATGTCGTGCTGGCGTTGGAACGCTCACCCTGATTGATTTTGACATCATTGAAACAACCGATCTTAACCGCCAAGTTATTGCGCTTCACTCCACTCTAGGATTGAAAAAAGTCGATGCACTGGCTGATAGACTTAATGACATCAACCCAGATATTATTATTATCAAACGTGATGAGCTTATCGACCGAGAAAAGGCACAGCTAATCGCGCTTAACGAAGACTATCATTTTGTAGCTGATTGCATTGATTCAATTGCCTATAAAACTATCTTAATAGGTAGTTGTACCAAATCCAATAAAATGATTATTTCAAGCATGGGTGCGGGTGGTAGACTTGATCCAACACAAGTGAAAATTTCACGCATGGATAAAACTCAAAATTGTGCTTTAGCACGTGAAATGAGAAAACAACTCAGAAACATTCGAGCCTCGATGAAATTTCCTGTGGTGCATTCTACAGAATTACCCATAAAAGCCTTGCCTCACAAAGCCGCACCGGTAGGAAGACCAAGAGCGGTGAATGGTGCAATCTCATATATGCCTAATATTTTTGGACTGATGATGGCTGGACATATTATTCAATCCTTATTAAAATCTTAATCAAATGAAAGCAAGGCTTTCTTAATAAATTACACAAAAGGAAAAAATGGTCAGTACACAAACTCCTATCTGCGACTTCGATACCCCGGCACTTAATTTTGAACTAACAGGTGTTGATGGAAAATTACACACTTTAGAAAGCTGCAAAGGCGATAGAGGCCTATTGATTATGTTTATTTGTAACCATTGTCCTTATGTTAAATCTATTATTGATCGCATCATCCGTGACACAAGGGAATTAAAAGCACTAGGTCTAAATACTGTTGCCATTATGTCAAACGACCCTAGTGCTTATGCAGAGGATTCATTTGAAAATATGCAAAAAATTTCTACGGAAATGAATTTCTCATTTCCTTATTTAATTGATGAAACTCAAGCTGTTGCCAAAGCTTATGGCGCGGTCTGTACGCCAGATTTTTTTGGCTATAATTCAGATTTAACTCTTCAATATCGTGGTCGATTAGATGCATCACGCAAAGAAAGCGCTGCTACAGATGTTAAGCGTGACTTATTTGAGGCCATGAAACAAGTAGCAGAAACCGGCAAAGGCCCTTTGGAGCAAATTTCTTCAATGGGCTGCTCTATTAAATGGGTTTAAAATCACACATATAATAAAAATCTAATATATGTTAATCGATTAGGCAGCTAAACAGGTATAATTGGGTCCTTTGCACGTCTTATAATTACGTATGTCTGAACAAACAACTGATAAACCAACACAAATGAAATTTAGCGATCTAGGTCTTTCTGACTCAATCTTAAGTGTGCTAGATAAAATTGGCTACGAAACCCCTTCTCCAATTCAAGAACAATGTATCACCCACCTTTTAAATGGTGAAGATATTATTGGTCAAGCGCAAACGGGTACTGGAAAAACAGCTGCCTTTGCTTTGCCATTATTGGACAATATTGATTTAAACTTAAATGCACCCCAGCTATTAATACTTGCACCAACACGTGAGTTAGCCATTCAGGTGTCTGAAGCTGTGCAAACTTATGCTCGTGGCTTAAAAGGCTTTCACGTACTGCCAATTTACGGCGGTCAATCATATGACGTTCAATTACGCCCTTTAAAGCGTGGCGTACATTGTGTTGTTGGCACGCCAGGGCGTGTTATGGATCACATCAAAAAAGGCACTTTAAAATTAGACAACATTAAGTCTTTCGTTTTAGACGAAGCAGATGAAATGTTGAAAATGGGCTTTATTGACGATATTAAATGGGTTATGGAGCGCATTCCAGAACAGCGTCAAATCGCTCTTTTCTCTGCCACCATGCCAAGCATTATTAAGCGTGTTGCAGAAAAATTCTTAAACAACCCAAAAATTGTTAAAGTAAAAACCAAAACAGAAACAGCTTCTTCTATTACGCAAAAATACTGTTTAGTTGGCGGCTTAAGTCAAAAATTAGATGCACTAACTAGAATTTTAGAAGTTACTGAATTTGATGCAATGATCATTTTTGCTAGAACTAAAACCTTAACAGTAGAACTGGCTGAAAAATTAGCTGCTAGAGGATTCACTGCAGAAGCAATTAACGGTGACATTCAACAAAGTCAACGTGAAAAAATTATTGGTAAGTTTAAAAAAGGTGGTATTGATATTTTAGTTGCAACAGACGTTGCAGCCCGTGGACTTGATGTTCCGCGTATCTCTCATGTAGTGAACTATGATATTCCTCAAGATGCAGAAACTTACGTACACCGTATCGGCCGTACTGGTCGTGCAGGTCGTGCAGGTGAAGCAATTTTATTTGTATCTCATCGCGAACGTCGCATGCTTAGTAACATTGAACGCGTTACTCGTCAAAAAATCACACCTATTGAATTACCAACAGCAAAAATCATCAATGAAAAACGTGTTAATGATTTTAAAAAGAAAATTACTGAAACTATCAACAATCGAGACTTAAGTGTTTTTGAAAAATTAGTTGGTGAATTTCAAGAAGCTAATGAAGAGGTAACGCACCTTAAAATTGCAGCAGCACTGGCACATATCGCACAAGGTAACGAGCCTTTATTTTTATCTGAAAAAGAGTCGAGTTTTGGTAGAGATCAAAAGCCTGGTGAAGAAAAAATTATTTCAATTGAGCCAAATCAGCTTAAAAATCATCCAGATATTCCGATGCGTCGATACAAAATCGAAGTGGGTAACAATAACAATATCAAGCCAGGAAATATCCTAGGTGCTATTGCTAATGAAGCTGACATGGATAGCGAGTACATTGGCTCTATTCAAATTTTTGATAATTTCTCAACTGTTGATCTTCCTGATGAAATGCCAAAAGAAACTTTTGCTATTTTAGGAAAAACTACAGTTAATGGAAAGCGTTTAAATATTGCTGCACTAACCGATAAAAACAACAAAGCTACTGTTGGCGGATCACAAGGTGGAAAAAGAAACTTTGGTCGCAAGAAGTTTTCTAAAGGCGGTGCTGGTGATCGTGGCGGCAGAAGTGGCAGAAGTGGCGGCAGAGATGGCGGTAGAGGTAGTAGAGACGGCAATAGTGGTGGCGGTAGTAGAAAGCCAAAATTCTCGCGCTCTAAGCCAAAAAATAATTCATAGTCATTTAATGTCTTAAGCAGGTGCAAAATACGTTAAAATGCATTTGCTGGTAAAGTATACAGCTGCTATTTATATTGTTTTGACTGATGGTTACATCCTCTCTAAGTTATAAATGTGGTCTATTTTTACGGTATTTTTTTTAAACTTATAAGGAGACATTATGTCTACAACAGGAAAAGTAAAGTGGTTTGACGCTAAAAAAGGTTTTGGTTTTATTGAGCAAGATAATGGCGACGATGTATTCGTACATTTTCGTGCAATTCAAGGCGACGGTTACAAATCTTTAGAAGAAGGTCAAGAAGTTGAATTCGACTTAGAAGATGGTGCTAAAGGTCCTCAAGCGGCTAACGTACATCCTCAGTAGTTTTTAAACTATTGAATCAAAAAACCCAGCTTAATCGCTGGGTTTTTTATTGTCTAAAATTTAATAGAAACTTTTGCATAAATATGAATAATCACCCCTATTTATACAAAAGTCTCTATTAAAATAAACTCATGAAAACATTCTACTGGTACGATTACGAAACTTTTGGCATTAGCCCAAAAACTGACCGAATATCTCAATTTGCAGGCATTCGTACCGATGAAAATCTCAATATTCTTGACGAGAATATGTTTTATTGCAGGCCAACCAATGATTGCTTGCCATCACCTGAGGCTTGTGCGGTTACGGGTATTAGCCCTCAACTGTGCGAACAGAAAGGCATGATTGAGCATGAATTCATCAAGAAAATTAACAATGAATTTTCAACACCAAACACCTGTATTGCTGGCTACAATTCAATACGATTTGATGATGAATTTACGCGCTACACCTTGTATAGAAATTTTTTAGATCCATATGCTTGGCACTGGAAAAATGGCAATACCCGCTGGGATATTTTGGATGTAGTACGCATGTGTTACGCCCTAAAAAAGGATGCAAGCTTACAATGGGTGCATGATGAAAATGGCAAGCCAATTTTTAAGCTTGATCGATTATCTCCAGCGAATGGAATTGAGCATACTAATGCACATGATGCATTGGCTGATGTGCGTGCCACTATTGCTATTGCAAAAATTATTAAAGAAACTCAGCCTGGATTGTTTGATCACGCTTTTAAATTACGTGAGAAAAAATTTGTAGAATCAAAACTTAATCTATTTGAGCCAATGCTGCATACTTCAGGTATGTACGCGGCTGAAAAATCTTGCACACGGTTATCAGTTGCACTAGCCTATCATCCAGCTTATAACGACAGGGCCATTGTTTTCAATTTAGACCAAGATCCATCCATACTATTAGAATTAGACGTTGAAGAGCTTAAAACACTGATGTTCACTAAGCAAGCAGAGTTACCTAAAGGTGTTCAGCGCTTGCAAATTAAAGATTTAATTTTTAATAAAAGCCCTATGTTTGTGCCTAATATTCACAAGCTTGATCCCAAGGTGACCGAGCAGTTACAAATTAATATGGATGTCTGCTTAAAGCATTTAAACTTTATTAAAAATAATCAAGTACAGATTGAAAAGGTTGTTCAAGATTTATATCGGAATGACCAGGATTTTTCAGGCAATAAGGATGTTGATCAATCTTTATATGGTGGCTTTATGGACAATGCGGATAAGCGCATTGGCGATCAATTACAGACACTGAATGTTAATGAGTTAAAAAACTTTCATCCTAAATTTAAAGATGAGAAGTTGACCACCCTACTAATTCACTTTAAAGCTAGAAACTACCCAGAAAGCCTAACTGAAGATGAGATGGAAAATTGGTTTGAAACTGTTCAAGGTAGAATTCAATCTGGTGAAAATGGTTATTTAAATATTGATGAATACTTTCAACGCATCAATACTATGCGTGAACAACACCCTAATCATGAAAAACTCTGGAAACAACTGGAAAATTATGGGGAGTCCTTCTTTTAATCATCTTGGTTCGTTTTGCTATTAATTTAATTATCGGGTATAATCTTTTCTTGAGGAATTTAACAGAAGAGAAGAATGAACGCTGAAACTCGTTTCGAAATGTTTGAAAGGTTACTTAAAAAGATACCTAATCCGACAACAGAATTAAATTACGCAACACCTTTTGAGCTACTAGTAGCGGTAACCTTATCTGCCCAAGCGACAGATAAAAGTGTTAACAAGGTAACTGATAAGTTATTTCCAATTGCTAATACACCTGAAGCAATATTTGAATTAGGCGAAGATACTCTTAGAGATACAATAAAGACTATTGGATTGTTTAATTCAAAAGCTAAGCATATTATTCAAGCTTGTAAAATTCTAATTGATAAGTACGATTCTAAAGTGCCTGAAACTCGTAAAGAGCTTGAGGCACTTCCAGGTGTTGGTCGTAAAACTGCCAATGTTGTTCTTAATACTGCCTTTGGCCATCCTACTATTGCTGTTGATACGCATATCTATCGTGTTGCTAATCGTACTGCAATTGCTAGTGGTAAAACAGTGCTTGAAGTTGAGAAAAAACTGGTTAAGTTTATTCCTGATGAATACAGAGTCCCAGCACACCATTTAATGATTTTGCACGGTCGTTACACTTGTAAAGCGCGCTCACCACTATGTACTGAGTGTATTTTGCTTGATTTGTGCGAATACGAAGAAAAAAACCTATAGTTTTAGTTGGTGCTGTACACACAAGACAGAACCGAACAAAGAAAATTTCTAGCCAATGCTTGGCAGAAATTTCTCGATAAGAAGATTCTTGATCCTTTAGAAAGCCAACTAACCCAAGTGATTGAAATTCATCCAGAATATCACTCATTAATTCAAAATTTTGAATCAGATTATTTTCCAGAACAAGGCGAAGTGAATCCTTTTTTGCATATTAATTTACACCTTTCGCTTAGAGAGCAGCTGTCAATTAATCAGCCTCATGGTATTAAAGAAATTTATCAAAAAATTATTAATAGTACCAGTGACTCTCATGAGGCAGAGCACAAAATGATGGATTGCATTGCTGAGATGATTTTCTCGTCACAAAAAAATAATTTACCAATGGATCATCAAGCTTACATTCGTTGTTTAGAGGCTCAAGCACAATAACTCGCTACTATTTTTTTTGAATTTGGATTATGAGGGCTGTTGCAAAGTCTATGTACTGGCTAAACTTTCCAATTTATAAAATTAGTCAGTAATTGTAATCCATCATGCTGAGATTTTTCAGGGTGAAACTGTACTGCAAACATATTGTCTTTAGCAACAGCGCAAGTAAAGTCAACACCATAATCTGTCGTACCAGCAACCACTGAAGCATCTGCCTCAGAAACATAATAACTATGCACACTATAAAAACGCGCATTATTCTCAATATTATTCCACAGTGGGTGGTCAATAGACTGATTAACCGTATTCCAGCCCATATGTGGAATTTTAAGCTCACTTTTAGAAAATTTAACAACATTACCAGGAATAATGCCTAACCCTTTTGTGCCAAAATTTTCCTCAGAATGATCAAACAGCAATTGCAATCCCAGGCAAATTCCTAGAAATGGCTTTTCATGTGCGGCTTTTTTAATAACATCAGACAGTCCGTGCTCATTAAGCGCCTGCATACAAGCACCCATGGCACCTTGTCCTGGAAATACAATACGATCAGCCTGATTGATTAAATCGGCATTATCAGTCAGTATGACGTTATCGTTAGGCGCAACATGCTCAATTGCTTTTTGTACGCTACGCACATTTCCCATGCCATAATCGATGATTGCAATGGTTTGACTACTTGTAGAATGCATAGTGTTTCTTTTGTTAAAGAGAGCCTTTGGTTGAAGGGATAACACCAGCTTGACGCTCATCTGGGGTAACAGCCATTCTTAGTGCACGACCAAACGCTTTAAAGATAGTCTCTGCTTGGTGGTGTGAATTAACCCCTTTTAGATTATCAATGTGCAAAGTTACCAATGCATGATTCACAAAACCTGTGAAAAATTCAGAAAATAAATCAACATCAAAAGTACCAATTAACGCACGAGTAAAGCTCACATTAAGGTCCAAACCTGGGCGACCTGAAAGATCAAGAACCACGCGTGACAAAGCTTCGTCTAGTGGAACATAAGAGTGCCCGTAACGAGTAAATCCTTTTTTATCGCCTACTGCTTGGGAAAATGCCTGCCCTAGCGTAATGCCGATATCTTCCACACTATGGTGATCGTCAATTTGTGTATCGCCATCACACTTAATGGTTAAATCCATTAAACCGTGACGAGCCACTTGATCTAGCATGTGATCTAAAAATGGCACGCCTGTGTCAATACTGGCTTCACCTGTACCATACAAATTTAACTCAACCGTAATATCAGTTTCATTGGTTTTTCTAGAGACTTTAATCATATTCTTTATAAATACTCTTCAATTAATATTTCAGCAATTTGAACCGTGTTTAATGCTGCACCCTTACGAATATTATCAGAAACTACCCATAAGTTTAAGCCTTTCTCGTGCGAAATGTCTTCACGAATTCGACTAACAAACGTATCGTCGTGATTAGTTGCCTCAACAAATGGTGTGGCATAACCACCATCTTCATGCTTATCCATTACAGTTACACCGTTAGCTTTTGATAAAATTTCAGTTGCTTCAGCAGCGGTAATTTTCTTTTTGGTTTCAATGTTAATCGCTTCAGAGTGGCCATAAATAACAGGCACACGTACCGCTGTAGGGTTAACTAGAATATTTTCATCTTCAAAAATTTTCTTAGTCTCCCAAACCATTTTCATCTCTTCTTTAGTGTAGCCATTTTCTTGAAAAACATCAATATGTGGAATCACATTAAAAGCGATTTGCTTTGGATATACCTCAACATCAACATCAGTGTTGCCACCCAATAGCTTGGTTGTTTGCTCAATTAACTCAGAAATAGCCTCTTTACCAGAGCCTGATACCGCCTGATAAGTAGCTACATTAATACGCTCAATACCTACTGCATCATAAATTGGCTTAAGTGCTACCAACATTTGAATAGTTGAACAATTAGGGTTGGCAATAATATTACGTTTTTTATAATCAGCAATCGCATGAGGATTGACCTCTGGCACAACTAGCGGAATATCTTCATCACGTCTAAAATGTGCCGTGTTATCAATGACGATACAGCCTGCTTCTGCAGCAATAGGAGCAAACTTTTCAGAAATATGGCCACCTGCTGAGAACAAGCCAATTTGCGCTTGAGAGAAATCAAATGCATCCAAATCTTGCACTGTCCAGCTTTTACCCTGGCAAAATACTTTCTTGCCCGCAGAATTGGCACTTGCCAAAGGGTATAGATTATCAATTGGAAAATTACGCTGTTCTAAAATTGCTAGAATTGTTTCGCCTACAGCACCTGTTGCGCCAACAACGGCAACGTTATATTTCTTACTCATAAGTCAGATAAATTGAAAATTATAAAATCAAGGTTATTATACTTGAGTTTGTTGGCCGGTATCAAGTGCTAAAAACGCCTGATACCGGTTTAATTAGACGATATTATCAATGTCGATATACTGATAATCAAGGTCAAATTGTTGTGCCAAATGCTGACATAATGCTTGCACACCATAACGCTCAGTTGCGTGATGTCCTGCTGAGATATAAGCAATATTGTTTTCTTTAGCAATGGCTGGGATTTGTTCAGACACTTCGCCAGTAATAAAACAATCAGCATCTATCTCAATCGCATGCTCAATATAACTTTGAGCGCCACCACTACACCAAGTGATCGTTCTAATAGGTTTGTCGGCATCACCAAAAATCAGTGGCTCACGTCCAGTGACATTATGTAGCGCCTGTGCAACATCAGACAATGGCGCATCTATCTGACCCTTCCAGACCAATGTATCACCCATTGGCTGTGGATTTTGAATCTTAAGTCTAAGAGCCAATTGAATATTATTACCCACCACTGGATGAGCATCAAGTGGTAAATGATAGGCGAATAAATTGATATTATTATCTAATAGCGCTTTAATTCTATTTTTTTTAATACCAGTGATACTTGCTTTTTCATTTTTCCAAAAAAATCCATGATGCACAAACAAGGCATCCGCCTTTTCATCAATTGCCTGATCAATTAATTCTTGATTGGCACTGACACCGGCAATAATTTTTGTTATTTCAGATTTTCCCTCAATTTGAAGACCATTAGGGCAATAATCAGAGAATTTAGCAACCTCTAAGTACTCATTACAATATGTGGCAAGCGTTTTATTATCAATCACTTACACCCCCCTTGTGGGATGTAAAATTTATTAACCACTTGCATGAATTGTTGATTTTGCTCAGGACTGCCAACAGTCACTCTCAAGCAATCAGTCAGCTTTGGCGCAGAGCTTAGATTTTTAATTAACACGCCATTATCTTTCAAGTAATCAAACAAGGCTTGGGCATTTGGCGCCTTGAATAAAATAAAATTAGCTTGTGATGGATATGCAGTTAATCCGCTAACCTTCGCTAAAGCTTCTAATAATAATGCTCTTTGCTCAACGATAATGGCAGCATTTTTGTTAATTTCTGTTTTTTGCTTTAACAGAAAATTACCGCTTACCTGGGTTAATGTATTAATGTTGTATGGCAAACGTAATTTATCAAGCTCTAATACCGTCTCTTGAGATCCAATCAATAGACCTAATCTCAATCCTGCAAAGCCAATTTTAGACACAGTGCGTAGTACCACTAAATTTGGATATTTAGCAATATCGCCAATGAAGCTATCGCCCGCATAAGCGTAATATGCCTCATCCAAAATCACCATGGCATCAGTAGATTTGATGATAGCTTCTATATCCTCCCTATCAAAAGTATTGCCTGTTGGATTATTCGGATAGGCGATAAAAATAAGCTTAGGGTTGTGCTCAGAAATAGCGCTCAACATAAGTGCTAAATCTAATTGATAGTCTTTAGTTAATGCCACACCCTTGTAATTCAAACGGGTAAATTTAGCAATCATGTCGTACATCACAAAGCTTGGTTCGACACTTAAAATTGTATCGTCGGCTGCACAAGCTAATGCCAGCAGTTGAATCAATTCATCTGAGCCATTACCTAGCAATACCCCAAATTCCTTTGGAATTTCCATCAACCCTCTTAAGGTTTGATTTAGCTGATCTGCACCAGGACTTGGATAACGATTAAGCTCACTATCTGCCAAATAAGCTAAATACTGCCCTATTAAATCTTCAGGTAAAGCAAATGGCGACTCCATCGCATCGAGTTTGATCACATCACTAGCTGGTGGCACATGGTACGCATTGATCGCTTGAATGTCAGATCTTAGCCAATTATTTATAAAACTCATATCAAGGGGTTGCTCTATTAGGATGGTATTGTATTTTACCTATTCGTTTGGCGTTTAACAAAGTTTGATAAGTGTAGTCTAGTGCACGTTTTACAGCAATATTGACATCTAATTTTGCTGCTATCAGTGCACTAATGGCACTATTAAGCGTACAACCAGAACCATGATATTGCCCAGGTAGCTTATGATAAGAAAATCGCTCCAACAACTCACCTTGATGATACAACCGATGCTCAATCATTTGCTCGGACACATCTGTCGTAGTAAGTAAAACCCATTCACAAGGCAGTGAGGCAATCGCTGCTTGCTCGTCCAATCCTGGTGCCAATACTTCAAGCTCAGATACGTTTGGCGTAAGGATGTGCACTTTTGGCAACAGTATTTTTTTGAGTACTTCAACAGCCTGCTTGGTTAATAGTTCGTCCATTGTACTAGCTTTAATAATGGGGTCGAGTATTACAGTATGCGTTTCATCAATCCAATTAGCAATAACACTAATTTGTTCAACCGATGACAATAGTCCAATCTTAATAACATTGATATCAATATCTTCTTGCAAGCTAGTAAGTTGTTTTTCAATCAGCTGATGATCAACTGCATGTAGTGAGTCTACACGCTGAGTATTTTGTACTGTTAGTGTCGTGACAACGGGCAATGGTGTCACTCCAAATTGGTTAATAGTCTCAATATCAGCAGCAATACCAGCGCCACCACAAGGATCAAGTCCGGATAAAACTAAAACACGATCAAGCACAAAAATTATTTAGATTCTTTTGCAATTAAGAAGTCAGCCACTTTAAACATTTCAAATTCACCACCAGCATGAGAAGCATCTGTCCAATATTTACCATTCACCACAAGTGCAGGTACGCCAGAAGTGTGGTATTTAACTGTATTAATTTTAGATTTATTTACCTTAACACGCACTGAAAAAGATTTAAACGCACTATTGGCTTTATCCTTATCAACGCCATGACCACCTAGCCAATTAACAAAATCTGCCTGATCAATAAAAGCTGTTTTGTGTAGGTGGATAGCATCAAATAACTTACCGTGTAAGCGATCAACTTCATCTAATTGCTCCAACACATAATAAAAAATAGCACCATTAATCCAGCGATCAGAAAAAACAGCTGGCTGACGAATGAACGCTGCATGGCTAGGTAGTTTTTTTACCCAGCTACTCAATACAGGCTCAACATTAAAACAATGCGGGCAGTAATACCAAAATAACTCTCTTACTTCAATCTTATCGCCAGTGATGGTTTTAACGGGTTTATCTAGCTTTAGATAATGCTTTCCCTCTGTGTAAGTTTCTGCAAAACTAACAGTTGAAATGCTCAATAAAAGTATTACTAAAAGGCGTCTTAATTGGCTCATAATTTTCATAAAATAATTAAAGGATTTTTTCAATATTATACTGCGATAATTGAAATTGATTCTTAGTTTGGAATTCTTGCCAAAGCTGCTGAAAGCTTTTATTTTCAAGTGGATGAATATCACTACCACTTAGCTGTGCTAATGGTGCCAATACAAATGAATACAATAAAATATCATTTCTGGGTAAGTTTGATTTTTCATCAATAATTTCGTCATAAACAACTAAGTCTAGATCAATTAAACGAGATGAAAATTTCGGCGCTGAACGATCTCGGCCAAAAGTTTTTTCTATATCTTTTAAAACGGCATTTACATCATCGACGCTTAACTCAGTATTTGCATTAACACCAATATTGTAAAAATCGTCTCCTTCAAAGCCCTGTGCAGGAGATTCAAAAATATCAGAAATTTTGATGTCGCCAAAATTCAGCCTTAATAGCTCAATTGCACCAACAATATTTGCCTCTCTATCTTGATTTGAGCCAATATTAATATGAATTTTAGCCATTTTTACGTCTATTAATAATTACACCCACACCTTGTGCGCCAGTAACGGCCTTGCCCTTGTTTAAGGTAAGCTTTACTTGTGTGACATCGAACTCATCAAGAATAATTTCACAAATTCTTTGTGCTAAAGTTTCTACCAATTGAAACTCACTGTTTTTAACAAATTCAATCAAACGTTTTGATACCGCCTTGTAATCGAGTGTCTGGTCAATATGGTCTGTCTCACTGGCAGGAAAAATATCAAAACCCATTTCAATATCGAGTGTGATATCTTGGCGAATTTTTCGTTCCCAGTCATAAATTCCAATGACGCAATCAATTTTTAACCCTTGTATAAATACGATATCCATAGTAACATTTTGGAACAATTAATTCCTTTATTAAATTAACCCACTATGTTACCTGAGTTCTCTTTTGCAATTATCTTTAGCTATTTAATCGGATCCATTTCAACGGCAATTATTGTTTGTAAGGTGATGAATTTACCTGACCCTAGAACCCAAGGATCTAACAATCCAGGCGCCACCAATGTGCTGCGCATTGGCGGGAAAAAAGCGGCTGCTATTACTTTGCTGGGAGATGGTCTAAAAGGTGCGCTACCTGTTTTACTTGTCCTTTACATGGGTTTTGATTTAGTTGATGCAACTTGGGTGGCGCTAGCGGCTTTCTTGGGCCATGTTTACCCGGTATTTTTTGGTTTCAAAGGTGGCAAGGGTGTGGCAACTTTCTTAGGCGCATTATTTGCACTTGGATTTACCATAGGCACAAGTTTTGCATTGATTTGGTTGTTTGTTGCCAAAGTATTAAAAATCTCTTCACTATCAGCATTGATTGCTACTTTGTTATCGCCTATATTCTTTTATTTCTTAAGTGGTAATCTTCAAGCAACCTACATCATTATATTAATGAGTTTGTTGATTTTTTTCACCCACAGAAGCAATATTAAGCGCATGCTATCGGGCGATGAAGGCTCTATCAAGTCTTAATATTCACGCCTTTTTTAAGTAGATAAAAAGCGACTAACGCCAGAATCACAATCATCGAAGTAAGGACCATGATAGAGACTGAAAAATCAGTTGTAGAGCTACCTAAAAATCCCATTCTAAAACTGTCAACCATATAATAGATTGGATTAAATTTACTTAGAGACTGCCAAAATTCTGGCAGAATTTCGATACTATAAAACATGCCACCAAGATAAGTCATTGGCATCAAAATAAAAGTTGGAACAATTGATATATCATCAAATGATTGGGCAAAAATTGCATTAATAAACCCCGCCAAAGAAAACAAAATGGCTGTCAGCAAGAATGTGATTAAAACAATACCAATGCTATAAATTTGTAAATCTACAAAAAACGACACCGCAACAAACACCCCTAATCCCACCGTAAATCCTCGAACAACGCCGCCTGAAACATAGCCCAATAAAATTATCCAATAAGAGACTGGGGAGATCAATAACTCTTCAATACTGTGATTAAATTTTGATAAGAAAAACGATGAAACTGTATTGGCATATGCATTCTGAATAACAGTCATTAAAATAATACCTGGAATAATAAAGTGTAAATAATCCACCCCTTGCATGTCGCCAATACGCTCACCCATCAAGCCACCAAAAATCAATAAATATAGCGATGTGGTGATAATTGGTGGAAAGATGGTTTGCACCCAAATACGTGAAAAGCGCAAAACTTCTTTGACAACAATGGTTTTATAAGCAATCCACATATTATCTTTCCTTTGAGGTTAGATGTAAAAATAAAGTTTCTAGACGATTTTGTGCACTTCTTACATGCTCTATTTCAATACCTTTTAAACTTAATTCGCCTAGCGCTTGGCTAATACTAATACCATCTAAGACAACTTGTATTGAATAATCATCTAATTTGTCAATAGAAAAATTGAAATTTGGAAAAACCAAAGGTAATGGCTCAATGCTTTCTAGAATAAGCACTTGTTTGGCAACCTTGGCCAATAAACTTTTCATGCTACTTTGCTCTACCACTTTCCCATTATCCAAAATGGCAATATTACGACACAATAGCTCGGCCTCTTCTAGATAATGCGTGGTGAGAATAATGGTCATTCCTTGCTCGTTAAGCTCTTTTAAAAATTCCCACATAGAGCGACGAATCTCCACATCAACACCAGCACTCGGCTCATCCAAAATCAATATCTTTGGATCATGTATCAAGGCTCTGGCTAACATTAATCGTCTTTTCATACCACCCGATAAAGATTTGGCCACATCTAAACGTCTATCCCAAAGCTCTACACGCTTTAATAACGTCTCTGCTCTAGCCTTGGCTGACTGACGATCAATGCCGTAATACCCCGCCTGATTGATTAAGATTTCCTCAATTGGCTCAAACGGATTAAAGTTAAACTCTTGTGGCATTAATCCAATCATGCGCTTAACTTGATTAAGATTTTTAGATTGCTCCAGCCCTAATACAGACACTTCACCTGAAGTTTTATTTAACAAAGAACAAATAATACCGATCATAGTGGTTTTTCCGGCACCATTACTACCTAATAATGCAAAAAAGTCACCTTGCTTCACACATAGATTGACCTGAGATAGTGCTGATACATTATTAGCATAAGTTTTTGTTAAATTTGAAATTAGCAGTGCGTTTGACATTGTTAAATAAAATCCTATAAAAATAATTTCAGACAATAAAAAGATCTGATTGAAAGTATTTTAACATTTATCCCCTTTTGTAGCCTATTTTTGCGATAATTATCATCTTTAAATGAGTAGTGAAATTTACATTATGTCTGCGATAAAAAATATAGAATTACCTGATATTGGTGACTTTGATGAAGTAGAAGTTATTGAGATTTTAGTGAATGTTGGCGACACAATTTCGGTTGATGACAGCATTTTAACTCTGGAAAGCGACAAAGCTTCTATGGAAATTCCAACGCCTAGTAATGGCATTGTGACAAGTATTAATGTCAATATTGGTGACAAAATCAAACAAGGCGATGTGCTAATTAGCATTGAAAGCTCTGAAGATGCGGCTGCCAACAACGAGACAAACGACCAAGAAGTTACCAATTCAGACGTAATTGCATCAAAAATAGTGCCAGTTGTTGTACCTGATATTGGTGATTTTGATGAAGTTGAAGTAATTGAAATCCTAACTTCTGTTGGAGATGAGCTTTCAGAAGAAGACAGTATTATTACTCTAGAAAGCGATAAAGCTTCTATGGAAATCCCAACCCCAGTTGCCGGTAAAGTAATTGATATCAACATCAATCTAGGTGACAAACTAAAGTTAGGTGATCTTATTTTAACCATTGAGTCTAATGCCGGTGCCGCATCAACTACTACTGCACCCGAGCCAGTTGTAGCCGCTCAAACGACAGCTCCAACGCCTGCACCAGCACCAGTTAAAAAGCCATCTACACCAGCGCTAGACCAATCAGTATCTACTTTGCCGAAAGGTGAATCTCATGCTTCACCTTCTATTCGAAAATTAGCAAGAGAACTGGGGGTTGATTTAACCAATGTTTCTGGCAGTGGACCAAAAGGTAGAATTTTAGATGAAGATTTAAAAGGCTATGTTAAGCAAATTATCACTTCAGGTGGTACAGGGAGTGCTATACCAAAAACACCAGTTATTGATTTTTCAAAATTTGGCGATACTGAAACACTAGCCCTATCTAGAATTAACAAACTTTCTGGCAAACATTTAACTGCCTGCTGGTTAAATATCCCTCATGTCACTCAATTTGATGAAGTGAACATTGACCAAATGGAGAGCTTTAGACAAGAGCAAAAAGCAAAAGGCGTCAAACTTACGCCACTTGTGTTTATTATGAAGGCGGCCGTTCAAGCGTTGAAAAATCATCCACGCTTTAACTCATCACTAGATGAATCAGGTGAAAATCTTATTCTTAAAAAATACTTTAACTTAGGTATTGCTATGGATACACCGAAAGGTTTGGTTGTCCCTGTTATTAAGGATGTTGATCAAAAATCATTAACTGAATTAGCAGCAGAATTAGCCCAAACCTCTGCTAAAGCACGTGATGGCAAACTTAAGCCTGGCGATATGCAAGGTGCAGGATTTACAATTTCAAGTTTAGGCGGCATCGGTGGTACACAATTTACACCAATTGTTAATGCGCCAGAGGTTGCTATTTTGGGTGTTTCTCGTTCACAAACCAAGCCAATCTGGGATGGTAAAAACTTCATTCCAACCCTAACATTACCCCTAGCTCTGTCGTATGATCATCGTGTTATTGATGGTGCGCAAGGTGGAAGATTTATGGCTGATTTAAATTCAATTCTACAAGATATTAGAGAAATTTTATTATGATTACTAAAACTCAAGTTGTTGTTATCGGATCGGGCCCAGGCGGCTATACTGCAGCTTTTAGAGCTGCAGATCTAGGTAAAGAAGTTACTCTAATTGAGCGCTATGAAGCGCTTGGCGGTGTATGTTTAAACGTTGGCTGTATTCCATCAAAAGCATTACTACACACTGCTCAAGTTATTAACGAAGCGGAAGAAGCGACGCATTTAGGTGTTACTTTCAACCAACCAAATATTGACATTGATGGTGTTCGTGGCAACAAAGAAAACATTGTTTCTAAGCTAACAGGCGGTATTAAAGCGCTTGCAAAAGCAAGGAAAGTAAACGTTATTACCGGTTATGGAAAATTTATTTCTAATAACCAAATAGCAATTAATGATAGTGATGAAATTATTGAATTTGAGCAATGTGTCATTGCTGCAGGTTCGCGTGTCACCAAAATTCCAGCCTTTCCGTTTGACGATCCACGCGTTATGGATTCAACCGATGCGTTAGAACTAAGCGACGTACCTAAACGCTTACTTATAGTTGGTGGTGGTATTATCGGTCTAGAAATGGCCACAGTATATGAAGCACTAGGCAGTGAAATTACAGTTGTGGAATTATTAGATCAGCTGATTGCTAGTGCCGATAAAGATATTGTAAACCCTTTATTCAAACGCATCAAAAAACGCTATGCAAACATCTTTTTAAACACCAAGGTTTCTAGCATGGAGGCTCTCGATGAAGGCATTAAAGTTGGCTTTGAAGGCAAGAAGGCGCCAGAATTTGATACCTTTGATAAAGTATTGGTATCAATCGGACGTACACCTAACGGCAAATTAATTGATGCTGAAAAATCAGGTGTTAACGTAGACGATTGGGGTTTTATTAGTGTTGATAAGCAAATGAAAACCAACGTAGAAAACATCTACGCAATTGGTGATATTGTTGGCCAACCAATGCTGGCACATAAAGCGGTTCATGAGGCGAAAGTTGCTGCCGAAGTTATCTGTGGACACAAATCTGGTTTTGATGCACTAACCATCCCGTCAGTTGCTTACACCGACCCTGAAGTTGCCTGGACAGGCAAGACAGAAAAGGAGTTAAAAGCTGAAGGCGCGGATTACCAAAAAGGTGTCTTTCCTTGGGCTGCAAGTGGTCGAAGCCTAAGTATTGGTAGATCTGAAGGTGTTACTAAAGGTTTATTCGATACCAAAACTGGAAAAATCTTAGGCATGGGAATTTGTGGCACAAACGCAGGTGAATTAATTGCTGAAGCCACACTAGCTATTGAAATGGGTTGTGATATGTCAGATATCGCCTTAACCATTCATGCGCACCCAACACTAAGTGAAACAACAGCATTTGCTGTAGAAATGGCCGAAGGCACAATCACTGATTTATTACCTCCTAAAAAACGTTAAAAAATTATGGACACAAATCAAGCTAGAAAAAATTCTATTGACAATCAAATTCGCCCTTGGGGAGGTTTAGATTACATTGCTAATAATGCCTTAAGGGATATACCTAGAGAATTTTTTGTACCTGAAAAATACAAAGATCTTGCATTTGCTGATATAGAAATCCCTTTAACTGATAAGGCAAAAATGCTATCTCCAAAGATTGAAGGTAGAATTCTCGATGCGCTTAAAATCAAAAAAAATGAAACCGTGCTAGAAGTTGGCACTGGCAGTGGCTACCTAACCGCGGTTTTATCAAAGCTATGCAAATCAGTAACGAGCATTGAAATTAATGAAGAATTAAGCGTATCAGCACAGCAAAAATTTAAAGAACTTAATATTAACAATATTACCACGGAGATTGGTGATGCTTCAAAAGGCTGGCAACGATCTACAGACTTTTTTGATGTTGTAATTATTGGCACATCAGTGCCAAAGATCACAGGTCGCTTCTTCCACTTACTTAATGTTGGTGGACGAATTTTTGTTGTTGAAGGCTCGGGAAAAGCAATGAGTGCCAAGGTTGTTACCCGCCTAAGTGAGCACAAATGGGAAACAAAATCATTGTTTGAAACGCAACTAAACGTTATGCTTGGTCTAGAAAAAACCGCTAAATTTGAATTCTAGTATTACTAAACTCACTTTGAAATTATGAATCTTTTTTTTAATTTTGTTTTAAAAAAATCACTATTAGGATTAACCCTGTTACTAGTCATTGCAGGATTTTTTATTTCTCAGATACCAAACTTTCAACTTGATGCCTCATCCGATTCATTGGTGCTTGAGGGTGATGAAAACTTAGCTTTTTATCAACGCATTAAAAAAAATTATGGCTCAGATGACTATTTAGTCATCTCCTACCAAGTAACTGGCAACCTTCTTGATCCGAAGCAATTAACCCATTTGGCCGACTTTAAGAGAGATTTAGAGAAGATAGAGCAAATTAAGTCGATTACAAGTATTTTAGATGTACCTTTATTTCGCTCTCCGCCACTCTCACTAGTGGATTTAGCTAGTGAGAATATCACTATTGAAAATGGTAATGCCAATCTTGCCCTTGCCATTAAAGAATTTACAACATCACCTTTATATTCAAATAATTTAGTTAGCAAAGATGGAAAAACAACCGCTATTTTAATCAGCCTAAAAGGCAATACTAGATTTTCAGAGCTAAGAGACACACGCGATCAAATGCGCATTGAGCAAGCCAACAAGATGCTTGACACTGATCAGATAGCTAAATTAAAAAGTATTGAAAAACAAGTGCTTCGCAATGCAACCACTCAAGGTGAGCAACAAGCTCAAACCATTGCTGAAATTCGTACAGCAATTGTTAAATATTCCGATAAGGCCAGTCTATTTTTAGGTGGATTGCCAATGATCACCACCGATATTGTTAGCTACATTAGTAACGATTTAATTGTTTTCAGTTTGGCGGTCATCGGATTAATGACATTAATCTTAGCGCTGATCTTTAAAGGTTTGCGTTGGGTAGTGATGCCGATTGCTATTAGCATTACTGGCGCCTTAATCATGACTGGCCTACTGGCATTTTTAGAATGGAAAGTTACCATCATTTCCAGTAACTTTTTCTCATTACTATTGGTTATTACGCTTTCTGTTATTATTCACTTAGTGGTTAGATATCGAGAATTGTCACAACTTAATCCAGAGCTTGAATCTAACCAGTTAATCAAAGACACTTTGACACAAATGTTTAAGCCTTGTTTATTCACCACACTAACAACCTTTGCTGCATTTGGATCATTACTCATTAGTGGCATTCGCCCTGTTATCGACTTTGGCTGGATGATGTCAATTGGCGTTACCATTGCATTGGTATTATCTTTCCTAGCATTTCCAATGATTATGTCACTGTTACCCAAGGCTAAGGTTGACACCCACAAAACCGAATTGGGATTCACCACGGCACTGGCTAAATTTGTAGAACGCTTCGGCAATCATTTGCTAATCGTTTTGGTTATCTTTATCGGTGCTTCTGCTGTCGGTGTTAATAAACTCAGTGTAGAGAATCGTTTCATTGATTACTTTAAAGAAAGTACTGAAATCAACCAAGGTCTTACATTAATTGATAAAAAATTAGGCGGCACCATTCCTTTAGAAATTGTTTTTGAAGATATGGCGGAAGACTATTGGTTTGATGAAGATCTGCGCTTAGAAATCCATGAGGTGCATGAATATCTTGACAGTCTAGACGAAACAGGAAAAGTGCTTTCTATTGATACACTGATGAGCATCTTGACACAGGCCAACGATGACGAGCCGTTAAACGGCTTCTTTTTAAATATTGTTCGTGGTCAAATTCCTGAGTCTGCTAAACAGCACATACTAGATCCATATATCTCAGAAGAAAGCGGGCAATTGCGTATGGTGATTCGCATTCTAGAAACTAATAAAGAGCTTAAACGTGGTGAGCTGATCGAAACAATCAATCGTCACATTTCTGAAGAGCTTGGCTTTCGCCCTGAAAGCTTTCGCTTAAGTGGAATGCTAGTACTTTATAACAACATGCTACAAAGCTTATTTGACTCGCAAATAAAGACGATTGCCGTCGTCTTTGGCATGATTTTTATTATGTTTTTATTCATCTTTAAATCTGTTAGCCTGTCTATTTTGGCTCTTATTCCAAATACATTGCCATCGCTTTTCATTCTAGGAATTATGGGCTGGGCCAATATCCCACTCGATCTAATGACCATTACTATTTCTGCCATTGCTATTGGTATTGGCGTTGATAATGCCATTCACTATATTCATCGATTTAAATCTGAATTCCAAAAAGATGGCGACTATACAAAGACCATGTATCGATCACATGCCAGTATCGGACTTGCTATGTTCTACACATCAATTACTGTCACCCTTGGATTTTTAATCCTTGCACTTTCTAATTTCATTCCAAGTATTTATTTTGGTGTGTTTACGGCTATCGCCATGCTTAGTGCATTATTATCCAACCTGACATTATTACCAAAATTAATTTTAATGGTTAAGCCAAAGATATAATTCTTATTGCTCTATGTCTAGACAATCGACACACAACTGCTCAAATGAGCAACATCAATTTGATGTTCTAATAATTGGAACTGGTAGTGCTGGACTCATGAGTGCTTTACAGCTTTCGCCTGAGCTATCTATCGCCTTAGTTGCTAAAGATGACTTATTAGAAGGCAGTTCTTTCTATGCTCAAGGCGGCATATCTGCAGTGCTTGATGCTCATGATAATTTTAATACGCATGTGGCCGACACCCTATCAACAGCATGTGGCTTGGCTGATCAAAAAGCGGTAAGTTATATGGTAGAAAATGCACCAGCTGCTATCACCTCTTTGGAAGAGTCTGGCGTTCCTTTTACAAAAGACAATGATGATTACCACCTAACTACCGAAGGCGGACACACACACAGAAGAGTTGTGCATGTTGCTGACAAGACTGGTCAATCGATTCAGATAAATCTTTTAGACAACGTTAAACAGCGTGGCAATATCACCCTATTTGAAGGCTATATTGCCATCGACTTACTCATTCATGAAGAACAATGTCAAGGTGCTTATATCCTTAATAAGCACACCAATCAAGTTGAAAGTTTTGTTACTCATAAGACCGTTTTAGCAACTGGTGGCGCTTCAAAAGTTTATCGATACACTTCAAACCCTGACACCTCAACTGGTGATGGCATTGCCATGGCAAGCCGTGCGGGTTGTCGTATTGTCAATATGGAGTTTGCACAATTCCACCCTACTTGCTTGTATCACCCTCATGCAAAATCATTTTTAATCTCTGAGGCTATTCGCGGTGAAGGTGGCAAACTACATTTGCCAAATGGCCAAACATTTATGCAGCAATATGATGAGCGTGCTGAGCTCGCTCCAAGAGATGTTGTTGCTCGGGCCATTGACTCCGAGATGAAGTCTGGTGGCTTTGATTGTGTTTATCTGGACATTTCTTTTAAAGATTCAGACTGGATTAAAGAGCACTTTCCAACCATCTACAATAAATGTAAAACTTTTGGCATTGACATTACTAAAGACTCTATTCCAGTTGTGCCGGCAGCACACTACACTTGTGGCGGTATCAACACAGATCTACATGGAAAAACCAATCTTGAAAATTTATATGCAGTTGGCGAGGTGGCGCATACTGGTGTTCATGGTGCAAATCGAATGGCCAGTAATTCACTATTAGAATGCATTGTGTTTGCCAAGTCTTGCGCCCACGACATCAATCAACAAACGCTAGACTCTGTCTATTTTCAATCTGAACCATGGGATGCTTCACGAGTTGCAGCCTCTAAAGAAAAAGTGGTAGTCTCTCATTTGTGGGATGAAGTTCGCTCAATTATGTGGAATTTTGTTGGTATTGTTCGATCAGATAGACGCCTTAATTATGCCAAGCACAGACTCGAGCAAATTGAAACTGAAGTTGACGAGTATTACAGCCTATACTTAATTTCTAGTGACTTAACTGAGCTTAGAAATTTGGTAAAAACATCTCAAATTATCATTCAATCAGCCCTTTCTAGAAAAGAAAGTCGAGGACTGCATTTCAATGAAGACCATCCTATGCAATCTAAAATTGCAAAAAACACTATAATATAGTCATGCTACTACCAATATTACATTATCCAGATAAGCGTCTTCGTACCAAGGCTGCGCCTATTGAAAAGGTGGATGACACTATTCGAGCCTTGGTTAAAGATATGTTTGATACCATGTATGAAGCACCTGGTATCGGATTAGCAGCAACCCAAGTAGATCATCATGTTCGACTAATTGTCATTGATACATCAGATGATAAATCTCAGCCATTATGCTTAATCAATCCCCAAATCATTGAAAAAGATGGTGAGCTTGAATGGGATGAAGGTTGCTTATCTGTGCCTGATTACTATGAATGTGTTACTCGCGCCAATCATATTAAAGTTAAGGCTTTAAATGAGAATGGCGAAGAGTTTGAGCTTGAAGCGCAAGAGTTACTTGGTGTTTGCATTCAGCATGAAATTGATCATCTAGATGGTATTTTATTTGTTGATCATTTATCCAAGCTTAAGCAAAGACGCTTGCTTGAAAAAACTCGAAAAGCTCAAAAATAAAACCACATTGTGTCAATTCAAATTGGACCTTACCAACTAAATTCATCCGTGCTGTTAGCGCCTATGGCTGGTACCAGCGACAAGCCCTTTAGAATGCTGTGTAAATCTCTTGGTGCAGGCCTTACCACCTCAGAAATGGTGGTCATACAAGAGCACTTACTCAATACAAATAAATCAAAATATAGATTAAACTTTGAAGGTGAATCTGCACCAATTAGCATTCAAATTGCTGGATCAGAAGCGCAAGAATTAGCGACTTCTGCACAAAAGGCAGTTGAATATGGTGCTGATATTATTGACATAAATATGGGCTGTCCTGCGAAAAAAGTTTGCAATAAGGCTGCTGGATCAGCACTCATGCAAGATGAGAAATTGGTTAAAGAAATTTTAGAGGCTGTTGTTAATGCAGTGGATATTCCAGTGACACTCAAGATGCGTACGGGCTGGAGTGTTGATAATAAAAATGCACCAACCATCGCACAAATTGCACAGCAAGCAGGCATTCAAATGCTAAGTGTTCATGGGCGCACAAAAGAAGACAAATACAATGGCATGGCTGAATACGACACCATTAAAACTGTAGTTAGCCAAGTGGATATTCCCGTTATTGCTAATGGCGATATTATCAGCGCTAAAAAAGCTCAGCAAGTACTTGAGTACACTAAAGCATCTGGCGTGATGATTGGTCGAGCCACTCAAGGCAATCCTTGGATTTTTGCTGAAATTAATCACTATCTAAAAACAGGAAAAATAAACGACCCTGTACCACTTGAGATTAAAAAATCCACCATTCTTCAGCATATTCAACAAATTCATCAATTTTATGGGGATTTTTTGGGATTGAGGCTCGCCAGGAAGCATATTCTTTGGTATGCTACGCACCTTGATGAAAATCATGTTCAGCAGTTTTGGAAAACTATTAACAAAGTCACTGAACGCAAACAGCAATTTAATATTTTAAAGGACTATTTAAGCCAACTATGAGCTCAACGGATTTACCTGCTTGTATCAATGCAAAGCTTTCTCGCTATTTCGAGCAACTCGATGGCGAGCAAGCTTCTGGCGTATATAAAATGGTTGCCAATGAAGTAGACCTCATTGTGATTAAATTTGTTCTAGATTTAGTGGATAACAACCAAAGTGAAGCCTCACGCGTGCTCGGCATTAATCGTGGCACACTGAAGAAAAAAATCGAACTCTACAAGCTCTAAAACTCTATAATATCCTTTGTAAATCATCTCGAACATACAAAGGAATAACATGTCTATAAAACGCGCTTTAATCAGTGTTTCTGATAAAACTGGTATTACTGAACTTGCTCAATTTTTAAGCAATAAAAATATTGAAATTCTTTCAACTGGCGGTACAGCAAAATTACTTGCTGAACAAGGCATTCCAGTTATCGAAGTATCAGACTACACAGGCTTTCCTGAAATGATGGCGGGTCGTGTCAAGACCCTTAATCCAAAAATTCATGGTGGTATTTTGGCTCGTCGCGGACTTGATGAAGAGGTAATGGCGCAGAATGATATTAAGCCAATTGATCTTGTAGTAGTTAATCTTTACCCTTTTCAAGCTACCATTGCCAATCCTGACTGCACATTAGAAGATGCAATTGAAAACATTGACATTGGCGGTCCTGCCATGTTGCGCTCTAGCGCCAAAAATCATGCATCAGTTACAGTCGTTGTAGACGCATCAGACTACCAAGTTATTATCGATGAAATTAACAACTCTGGCGACACCACACTTGAAACTCGTACCAAACTAGCATTAAAAACCTTTGAGCATACTGCACAATATGATGGCGCCATTGCTAACTATTTAGGCAAGGGAGAGAATGGATTTTCTAACACCATGAATCTGCAATTTCACAAAGTACAATCCATGCGTTACGGTGAGAACCCACATCAAAATGCAGCTTTTTATGTTGAAAAAAATATCGCAGAAGCTTGCGTTGCATCAAGCTCACAATTTCAAGGCAAAGAAATGTCATACAACAACATGGCTGATGCTGATGCAGCCCTAGAGTGTGTTCGTAGCTTTGATAAGCCTGCCTGTGTGATTGTCAAACACGCCAACCCTTGTGGCGTTGCCGTCAGAAAAGACATACATGCCGCTTATTTAGATGCTTTTAAAACTGATCCAACATCTGCATTTGGTGGCATCATTGCATTCAATCGCCCACTAGACAAAAATACAGCGCAAGATATCATTGACAAGCAATTTGTTGAAGTTATCATCGCACCTAGTGTTGATGCTGACGCTAAAGAAGTATTGTCAGCCAAACAAAATGTTCGTGCTTTGGAATGTGGTGACTTGTCCAATGCTCAACCGTCACTTGATTACAAACGTGTAACTGGCGGCCTACTTGTGCAAGATAAAGATTTAGGCGTTATCACCGAAACTGACATTAAATGCGTGAGCGATATTCAGCCAACAGCTGATCAAATCAAAGATTTATTATTTGCCTGGAAAGTGGCCAAAACTGTTAAATCAAATGCCATTGTTTATGTCAAAAATGAAATGACAATTGGCGTTGGTGCAGGTCAAATGTCACGTGTTTATTCAGCCAAAATTGCCGGCATTAAAGCGGCAGATGAAGGCCTTGTGGTGGAAGGCTCAGTAATGGCGTCAGATGCTTTCTTCCCATTTAGAGATGGTATTGATGCTGCTGCTGAAGCTGGCATCAAAGCTATTATTCAGCCAGGTGGCTCTATGCGTGATAACGAAGTTATTGAAGCTGCTAATGAACACGGCATTGCCATGGTATTTACAGGCATGCGCCACTTTAAACACTAGGAATTATTATGTCAATTGAAACAATGAATGTTTTTCCAATGATCCATTCGATTACTATCGACAAAGAAAACGATCTCGTCACCGAGTTGGTACAAGATATCAATGATGTGGAGGGTATTCGACAGAATTTACTAGAGTCAGTTGCTACTGTGCAAATGTATGAAAGAATAAAATTCTACCCATTAGCGCCGCCAACTTTTATTGAGGATGTTATGGGTAGCTTTGCACAGATGGGCTTAAGCAAACTCATTACCATCTCAGATAACACCTATCATGATATTTTTGGCTATCCTGGCTGTACGCGTGTATGGGAGCTTCCTTTAATTTTAAGAGACCAAGTTGAAGGGGCGTTAGTTGGCTACAAAGTTAATTATGATTCTGAAACTTGGGAAATTCTTGAGATTACCCTATTGGAAGATTAACAATGGATCTTAATCTTTATATTAAAGATATTGTAGATTTTCCAAAAAAAGGCATCGTTTTTAAAGATATTTCCCCATTACTAGCAAATCCTGAAGCATTTGCCTATGTAATTAACAATATTGCCAGCAAATACAACCAAGACTCCATTGATAAAATTGTTGGCCTGGACGCCAGAGGCTTTATTTTCGGCGCCGCTGTTGCTTATAAAATTGGCGTACCGTTTGTCATGGTCCGCAAACCAGGCAAACTACCCGATCAATGTATTAGTATTGACTACCAATTAGAATACGGCCAAAATTCTTTTGAGCTACATGAAAATTCCATTTCAGCTAATGACAAAGTATTAATTGTTGACGATCTACTGGCAACAGGCGGAAGTGTTAAGGCAGTCAGCCAACTAATAAAAACTTTAAAAGCCAATGTAGTTGCTCTTGAGTGCGTCATTGAGCTTAGCTTTTTAAAAGCCAGAGTAGATTTAGATATACAAGTTAATGCACAAATAACCTATGACTAAAGTTGGTATTGTTTGCGCCATGCGCGAAGAGGTTGATAAAATCATCGCTACTTACAAGCTAACTAAAATTGATAATCATCTAGGCTATAAAGTCTACCAAAACAATCACATCACCCTGATTGAATCCAACATTGGCAAAGTCGCCAGCACATTGGCAGCAACCACGCTGATCAATAGATTTAATATTGATCGACTCATTAACATCGGCCTTGCAGGTGCGATTAATTCTATTCCTACAGGTAGTGCTCATTTTATTAGCTCAGTCACACAGCACGATACCTTTATCCCTTTTGATGATTATCAACAAGATATGTATCAGCGTATTGATTGCTATGTACCCAAACATGCCGATAAAGCCATGATTTTAACAACGGGCGATCAATTCATCACTAACGCCGTAAGTATTAATAATGGTGCTGATATGGTCGATATGGAAGGCTTTGCGATTGCTTATGTGGCCAAGAGATATGATATGCCTATTACTTTAATTAAAGGCATTTCTGATGACGCTAATCACAACAGTGAAGCTGAATTATTTCAAAATTTAGAGATGTCTATGGATCAAACCATTACACTACTAAAAACCATTCTAGACTAAGACAAAATCCTCACCCTAAAGGTTTTTCCTTTGAGCTTATCATTTTGAATTTTCTTTAGTGCCACCTTAACTAAACTTGATTCTACTGCCACATATGACCAATTACTAGAAACAGTAATTTTTCCGATTTTGTCGCCTGGAATGCCATCTTTGCCAGTAAGGCCACCAACGATATCACCTGGGCGTAGTTTCTGTTTTTTACCACCGTCAATTTTCAGTGTCGTCATTGCAGGCTTTTTAATCGGCCTATCCAAAAGAGCATCGCTTGGTAGTTCATCAGTACTGATATCAATGTTTAACTCATCGAGCTTTCGAGTCTCTTTATCGCTATAGAAAGTTGCAGCAATACCGCTACGTCCTGCTCTGCCAGTACGGCCAATACGATGAACATGTACTTCAGGATCGTGGGCAACATTGAAGTTTATTACCAAATCCAATGCATCGATATCCAAGCCTCTAGCAGCAACATCAGTTGCCACCAACACTGAAATACTTTTATTAGAAAAACGAATTAGCGCTTGATCACGCTCTCGTTGATCCAAATCACCATGAATCGCCAATGCATAAAAACCATAGTAAATAAGCTCATCAGCAACATCTTGAGTGTCGCGCTTAGTATTACAAAAAACCAAGGCAGATTCAGGCTTGTGCTTCGCTAGCAACAAACGCAAAGCATTCATGCGCTCATCATCAGAATTGATTTGATAAAAGTGCTGTTTAATAGTGGATTCTTCGTGCGTTGAAGGTGCACTCACAGAAACCGGATCTTTCATCACACGTTGCGCAATATCTTCAATTTCTTGTGGATAAGTAGCACTAAATAGTAAAGTTTGTCGATTGCTAGGAATTTTTTCAATAATATCGTCAATCGCATCTTGAAAACCCATATCTAGCATGCGATCAGCCTCATCTAAAACCAGCATATCAACATGCTCAAGCTTCAGTGTACGCTTGCGTAAATGCTCTTCAATACGTCCAGGTGTACCAACTACAATATGTGCACCATGCTCTAAAGAACCAATTTGTGGTCCAAATGGTGCACCGCCACATAAGGTTAATACTTTAATATTATGAACAGCTCTAGCTAACTTACGAATTTCATTGGCCACTTGATCAGCCAATTCACGTGTCGGGCATAAAACAATAGATTGCACCCTGAATGCTTTGACGTCCAATTTTTGCAACAGCCCCAAGCCAAAGGCGGCTGTTTTTCCTGAGCCGGTTTTTCCCTGGCCAATAACATCCTTGCCGGATAGAATCGGCGGCAAGCTTAATGCCTGAATAGGCGTCATTGACTCATAGCCCAAACTGGTTAAGTTTTTTAAAAGATCGACTCGCAATCCCAGACAAGAAAAATTAGTATCGCTCACAATAATCACCCTAAATATAGATAGGGTAGATTTTACGCTAATCTACAATATTAATATCAATGCCTTGATTTAGCAGTTCTGTTTGTCTTTCTCGAGAATAACCACTATAAATTTTATGCTGATGATAGGGCTCACCACTCACATAGTGAAAGGCAGTATTAAAGTACAAGATAAATAGCTTGACATTCTCACCCAAAATGCAATAACACTATTCTATTTTATTAAGGCACATTTTTATAAATATTACGCCTATTAATGACAGGCATATAAGTTTATTTTTATAAAAAGTGTGCCAATTTAATTGTAAGAGGTGATAATAATATTTGTCTATTGTACTTTTGTTTGGCTACGTCCCCTGAGCCGATAAATAAACAACTAAGGATATGAGATAGATTGCTATTGTGCAAGCCCACCTCGAAGTGGGAAGCCTGCGGTACTCTTCGAATTTCCGCCTTGAGCCTTACTGGTTCAGGTTTTAAGCCAACACGGCACAATAGGCACTATATTCTTCGGCTATAATGCAAATATGAACGCACTACGCCAATCCCTTCGACAAAAAAGACGTAATATCAGCATCGTTGTTCGGGATAAACTTGCCATTAATTTACTCAGTAATATCAAAAAAATCGTAAATTTTAATAAAGATCAAAAAATCGCCCTTTACTTGCCAAATGATGGTGAAGTTGATCCGAAATACTTACAAAACTTCCTAAAAAAACAAGAAATAAATACTTATTTACCAATATTAGTCGATAAAAGCCTTAAATTTGCAAAAGTTGGTGAAAATTTTAGAAATAATCAATATGGCATTCCAGAGCCAATTTCTACTGAAATTATCAGTGCAGAACAGCTTGATATTGTATTTATGCCATTAGTGGGTTTTGACAGCGATAAAAATCGCATTGGCATGGGTGGTGGCTATTACGATCGCACATTAGCCTTTAAAAAAGATCAAAAATCTAGCGAAAAACCTACATTAATTGGACTTGCATTTGATTGCCAGCACGTTGAGCAGCTTGAGACACAAGATTGGGATGTAACGCTTGATGCAATTATTACGCCATCGAGCATTTATTAATTATTTTAAGAATTTCCTAGTGCGTGCTCTTGTAAGAATGATTTAAGCGCCGGAGTTTCGTTAATGATGTTCATGCCAAAACCGCGCAACCATCTAAGTGGCTCATTGTTTTCTTTATAAATCCAATTTAGTCCAGTCATGGTTTTTGCCATTAGCTCATTGTCAAACCTTCTAGCTCTAGCATATTGTCGCAATACAGAATAATTAGCCAAAGACTTGTCACTTCTACATAATTGCGACGAAAGCTCAGCAACATCGGCAAAACCAAGATTTACACCCTGGCCAGCAAGTGGATGGATATTATGCGCAGCGTCGCCAATTAATACCAAATTTTCCTTTACATATTCTTTAGAGCTGCGTTCGATCAGTGGAAAAGCTTGAATACTGCTTAGTACTTCAAATTCACCAAATCGATATTCAACCCCCGCTGACAAGCGCTTTGCAAATTCTTGGTCGTCTAATGCTATTAATTCATCGGCTAGTGAATTTTGCGCCGACCAAACAATAGATGCATGAGTGTCGCTGAGTGGCAATAAAGCAATAATACTGTCTGACAAAAATCGCTGCCAAGTTGCATCTTTAAAACCATTTTGAGATTTTATATTACAAACAATAGCTTTTTGCTGATAGTTGTGCTCGCTAAATTCAATGGCTAATAACTCTCTAATGCGTGATCTTGCGCCATCTGATGCAATCAACAACTCACACTCTAGCTGCTCACCATTGTCCAATATTACCTGGTAGCCATTGTCAGTTTTTTTAATATTTTCAAGCTTTGCTTTAATAAAATCAACATTGGTTTTTTTAAGTGCGGCAAATAGTGCTGATTGAATGGCGTCATTCTCAATAATATGACCCAGATAATCTAGGCTTTCATCTTTAGCGTGAAACTCTAACGCACCATGTGAATTTTGATCCCAAACATTGGTGTCAGTAAATGCATGCTTTCGTTGAATTAAACCCCAAGCGCCAATGTCTTTGAGTAGTTGTTCAGATTTTGGGGTAATGGCACTAACACGCGTATGAAATTCTTTCGTTAATATAGGATTAGGATTGTTCGGCTCAATAATAGCAATACTGTAATTAGCATTGGCCATGCTTAATGCAAACGCCTGACCCACCATACCGCCACCATTAATGACTATGTCGTACTTCATTACACTTCGCCAGCAATGGTCATTTGATTGATCATGATAGAGCCTACTTTGATATTATTACGATGATCGACATCTGTACCAATCTGCTCAATGCCTAACAACATATCTTTTAAATTTCCTGCGATGGTAATACCAGAAACCGGATATTGTATCTCGCCATTTTCTACCCAAAATCCAAGCGCTCCACGAGAATAATCACCCGTTGTTGTATTAACACCTTGGCCCATAAGCTCTGTTACTAGCACACCTTTATCCATGGTTTTAATCATGTCGCCTAAATCACCTTTAAACTGATGCTCAATAATTAGATTATTGACACCGCCTGAATTGGCCGTGGTTTGCAAGCCTAGTTGATTGGCCGAATATTGGCTTAATACGTAGCTTTTCACCTGGCCAGATTCAACAAAATATTGCCTTCTTTTTAAAACACCATCTCTATCAAACGCTTTGGCGCCAATGGTTTTTAAAGCAAAAGGATTTTCAAGTACGCTGATGGTTTCTGGCAATACAATTTGATCAATACTATTTAATAAAAATGTTGATTTTTTATATTGTCTAGCACCTGCTAAAGCGCCAATTAATTGTGAAAATAGCCCGCCAGATAAACGTGGTGAAAAAATCACCGGGCATTTACGTGAAGACAACGAACGAGCGCCTAATTTATCAGCTGCTAACTTGGCCACTTTTTTTCCAACCAGTTCTGGCGCTTCTAAATCTTGTGCATCTAGTGCTGCTGTATATTCGTAGCCTGTTTGCATATCTTTATTTTTCTTGGCAATCACACTACAACTAAGCGAATGTTTGGCGCCTTTTTGCACGCTCATCATACCGTTTGAATTAGCATATAAGCCTTCACCCTGAAAGCTTGATACTTCAGCGCCATCAGAATTGCCAATATCATCTTGATCTAGTGCGGCAGCCTCACATTTCGTTGCTAACTCAATACTATGGCTAGGGTCAAGCTCCCAAGGATGATACATGTCTAAATCTGGCACTTCAAAAGCCATTAGCTCTTTTGGTGCTAAACCATTAAATGGATCATCTTGCGTGTATTTAGCAATCAAACAAGCTGATTCGATGGTTTTAAGAATGCCATTATCACTTAGATCCACACTCGAGGCATGACCCTTTGAGTTACCCATATAAACATTAATATCAAAGCTTTTGTCTAAGTGATACTCAAGAGTTTCAACCTTGCCTAATCGAACTGCTGTCGATACGCCGGAGCTTGAGCTAATAGAAATCTCATAATCAGTAATATCGTGTGTTTTTAATAAATCAATGGCTAGTTGTGCGGTATTTTCTAATGACATATGCTTAAGTTAAGTAATCAAAATCAGTTGGTGTTGGGAATTTTTTTTCATTGTTAGGCGTGAGCATTGGCACATTCATTGGTGTGTTAATCATTTGCATATTAGCATGACTCACATCTTTAATCAATGTGCTAATTGGCATCCATAATGCCACAATACCTAAGCCAATAATCATTAAGCCCGATGCTTTTCTAACCATGGGTTTTTGCACAAACCGTGTTAGCTGTGTGGATAAACTCGCCATCAGCAACAAGCTTGGCAATGTGCCCAAGCCAAATGCCAACATAATCATAGCGCCTTGCGTAGCAGAGCCAGAAATAATTGAAAAACTAAGTGCGCCATAAACCAAACCACATGGGATGCCACCCCATAACAATCCTGTAAAAAAAGCGCTTTTTAAACTTCTAATTGGTAAAAATCGCTTTGTTAAGGGTTGTAATATTGCCCAAAACTTTGCGCCAATTTTTTCTAAAATTTGAATGCCTGAAGACCAGCCAGCAATATACAAGCCCACCATGATCATCAATACACCTGAAAATATTCTAAGACTCTTGTCAATCACATCCATTTGTAATGATTGAGTTAACAATGCACCAAGTAGGCCAAATATGGCACCCATTAAGACGTAACTAAGAACCCTACCCAGATTGTAATTAAGATGAAATAATGCTACTTTTTTAGGATTGGCTTTAACCTCTGGATCAAGGCTAGCAGTTAACATGGCAACCACACCACCACACATTCCCAAACAATGCACACCACCCAGAAAACCCATTAGAAAAACACTAATGAGAATATCCATTAAACCTTACCTTTCTCTATATCACGCACCACTTCAAGAAGGTGAATGCGACGAGAATCTGTTTTTAATATTTTAAAATTAAATCCTTGTAATGTGATTTCATCCATTTGCTCTGGCAATCTAGTAAAGCCGCCAATAACAAAACCAGCCACCGTATCAACATTGTCAATCACTAGTGTTGTGTTAAAGAATTCATCAAATTCTTCAATAGGCGTATTGGCTTTAAGCAAATAACGGCCATCGCCAAAATCAATAATGTTGTCTTCTTCTAGGTCATGTTCATCTTCGATCTCGCCCACAATTTGCTCTAAAACATCTTCTAACGTGATCAAGCCAGCAATCTCACCGTACTCATCCATAACGATTGCCATGTGTGATTTATTTTGCTGAAAATCTCTAAGTAGCGCACCAAGTGTTTTACTTTCTGGCACCAATATCGCACTACGCACATACTCTTTGTAATTAAAGTCACTACGCTTATCGCCCGCCAAATAGCTTAACAAGTCTTTAGCAAGAATAACGCCTTGAATTTTATGGCGTTTTAAATCAATAATAGGAAAGCGAGAGTGTGCTGAATTAATCATGATATCGAGCAATTCTTTAGCATTTGCATTATGCTTAATAGTGATCATTTTTGACTTTGGCACCATGACATCGCGCACTTCCATATTTTCAAGCTGCAATGTGCCCTCGATAATACTACGACTATGGGAATCAATAATATGGTTTTCTTCAGATTCTTTTAACGCTTCTAAAAGCGCATCAATAGAATTTAATGGCGTATGAAAAAACTGTTTGAACAGTTTTGCTAAGAATGACTGTGTCGAGGGAGGCTGATCTTCGTTCATGTAATATTTTTTAATCTAAAGCGATATTTTACCAAAAATTAGGATTTTTTACCACTGCGCATTTTTTTACCTTGGGCAGCGCGTTCTTTACGCACCTGTTTAGGATCGGCTATGAGCGGGCGATATATTTCTACCCTATCTTTATCGCGTAAAACTACATCAAGTTTGGCTATTTTTCCAAAAATTCCAGTCTTATCTTTGCTTAAATCAATTTGTGGATAAAGCACCAATATACCTGAATCTTCGATGGCTTGCTTTAGACTAATACCTTCCGACACTTCTATATTCAACAAGGTTTGCTCATTTTCTAATGCGTAAGCAACTTCAATATTCATTAGCCTTGCTGATCGCAGAGTTGTTGCGCCTTAGCAAAATCAAGCGTACCTTCATAAATTGCTCGACCAGTAATTGCGCCACCAATACCGTGATGCGATGCACTTAATAAATTAGTAATATCGTCCATATTAGTAATACCACCTGAGGCAATAATATCAATTGAAGTTTGTTTGGCTAGGTCTGCAGTGGCTTCGACATTAACACCTTGCATCATGCCGTCACGAGCAATATCAGTATAAACAATTGAGCTAACACCATCTTGTTCGAATTTTTTAGCCAGATCAACCACATGTAAATCGGTTTGCTTTGCCCAACCTTCAGTAGCCACCAAGCCATTATTAGCATCTAGCCCAACAATGATTTTTCCTGGAAATTCTCGACATAACTCAGAAACAAATTCAGGATGAGTTACCGCCATTGTGCCGATAATTAAATAACTAATACCTGCTTCAATATAAGTATTGGCAATTTTCATATTTCGAATGCCGCCGCCGATTTGTACAGGCAAATCTGGGAAGGCTTTGGTTATCTCGGTAACGCTGGTAGCATTCACTGGCTTACCTTCAAAGGCACCGTTAAGATCCACCAAATGCAGACGCTTAGCACCTTGTTCAACCCACTGAGCCGCCATATCAACCGGATTATCTGAAAATACTGTTGTGTCATCCATCAAGCCTTGTCTAAGGCGAACACACTGGCCATCTTTTAAATCAATTGCAGGAATTATTACCATTTTTCTATCCATTATGTCGGCGATACCCAATTGCTTCGATCAAATGCTGCTGTTCAACAGCTTGCGAATGATCTAAATCAGCAATGGTTCTAGCCACTTTTAAAATTCGATGATAAGCTCTTGCTGAAAGGTGTAATTTATCAATCACACTTTCCAATAGTTGCTTGTTATCAGTGTTCAAAACAATCAAATTATCTACTTCAGCTGTATTTAGCTGATCATTTAACTTTCCTTGTCTTTGCAGCTGCCTATTATAACAATCAAGCACGCGAGCTCTGATTGTTTCGCTATTTTCTATGTCATTATTTTGTTGAGATAGTAACATCTCTTTTGGCAATGGCGGCACATCAAGCACCATGTCAATTCGATCCAGCAGAGGGCCAGAAATTTTCATCTGATATTTATTAACTTGATCCTCAGTGCAATGGCACTTAGATGTGCCATCCCCAAAGTAGCCACACGGGCAGGGATTCATTGCAGCAACAAGTTGGAAATTTGCCGGAAAAGTTACTTGCTGTTGAGCTCGAGAGACATGAACTTCCCCACTTTCTAAAGGCTGTCTCAACGCTTCTAAAACTTGGCGTTGGAATTCTGGCAGTTCATCTAAAAACAATACACCTTCATGTGCTAGAGAAATTTCACCTGGCTTGGGATTTGACCCGCCACCAACCAATGCAACTGCTGATGAAGAATGATGTGGCGAACGAAAGGGTCGCACGTAAATTTGTGATGAATTAATTACTTTGTTAGCCACTGAACAAATTGCAGCATGCTCTAAGGCCTTCTCTGTGCTTAGTGGCGGCATGATAGAGGGTAGTCTTTCTGCCAACATGGTTTTCCCTGAGCCTGGAACACCTCTAAAAAGTAAATTATGTCCGCCACTTGCAGCGATTTCCAAAGCTCTCTTTGCGTGATACTGACCCTTGACTTGAGAAAAATCATTCTCATACTTAGGCTTAATTTTTGCTTGAACAGCTGGACTTTGAGGCGTAACTAGCCCTGTTAAAAATTCACAAACTTGCAATAAATGTTTAGCAGGCACTATTTGAACTTGCTCAACCAGTGCGCACTGTGCGTAATTATCGAAAGGCACAATCACACCATGCTTAGCTTTATTTGCTTCAATAATCGCAGGTAGCAATCCTTCTGTTGTGTGTAATAGCCCGTCTAATCCAAGCTCACCATAGCTTTCAAATTTTGATATATCAATGCTTGGCTTGATTTGACCCGAGGCAATTAATACACCTAAAGCAATAGGCAAATCATAACGTCCGCCATGTTTTGGTAGATTAGCAGGAGCCAGGCTAACAGTAATGCGCCCCTTGGGCATTTTAAAGTTTGAGTTCATTAGTGCAGAGCGCACTCGATCTTTGCTTTCTTTCACCGCACCTTCAGGCAATCCTACAATTGAAAATCCAGGCAAGCCACCTGAAATGTGCACTTCAATGGTAACAATAGGCGCATCAAGCCCAGTTGAGGCTCGTGTCAGTACCTTGGCGAGCTGACTCACACCACCTCCAGATCTTCTAAACTCCATCTTGGCTGAATGGTGATTTCGCCACCAGCTGTAACTTGGCCTTTGCTTAGACGCAAATGACCCGCTAATGCAATCATGGCGCCATTGTCCGTGCAAAATTCTTGTCGTGGATAAAATACATCAACACCTAGCTTTAATCCCATTGCGTCTAATTCTTGACGCAAAGATAAATTAGCACTAACGCCGCCCGCCACTACTAAAGTTTTTCTATTGGCTTGCTCCAAGGCACGTCTACATTTGATCATTAGCGTTGAAGTAGCGGCTACTTCAAATGCCTTGGCAATATCAGCTTTTTGCTCAGGATGCTTGGCAAAGGTATTGCGGGCAAATGTTTTAAGACCACTGAAACTAAAATCTAGTCCTGGGCGATCAATCATTGGTCGTGGAAATTTAAATGCATCTTGATTGCCCTGTTGTGCAAGCTGCGCCAAAGCTGGGCCACCAGGATAACCAAGACCTAGAATTTTGGCAGTTTTATCAAATGCCTCGCCCACGGCATCGTCTAATGACTCACCCAGTATTTCGTATTCACCAATAGCTTTAACATCAATCAACATGGTGTGGCCACCTGACACTAGCAAAGCAACAAATGGAAAGCTTGGCTGTTGATCTTCTAACAAAGGTGCCAATAAATGCCCTTCCATATGATGCACACCAAGCGATGGAATTTTTAAACTCCAAGCTAATGATTTGGCAACCGCACTACCAACTAGTAATGCACCTGCAAGACCAGGGCCTGCTGTATAGGCAATACCACTAATATCTGACAAAGTTAATTTTGCTTCTGCAAGAACGTCCTTGATTAATGGTAATGTGCGCTGAATATGATCACGTGATGCCAACTCTGGAACAACACCGCCATACTCCGCATGGATTTCCACCTGTGAAAACAACTGGTGTCCAATTAGGCCTTTTTCACTGTGATACAGGCCAATACCGGTCTCATCGCACGAACTTTCAATACCGAGCGTAATAAAAGGCTTAGTGACTGACATTCGATTCACCTAGATATACTTTCTTAACCTCTGCATTATCTAGAATGGTTTGTTTGTCACCTTGAGCAATGATACCGCCAGCGTGCAAGACATAAGAATGATCGCAAGTATCCAGCATTTCGCGATAGTTATGATCGGTAATTAGCACACCGATACCTTTATCTTTTAAATGAAAAATAACTTGCTGAATATCGCCCACAGAAATAGGATCAACGCCAGCAAATGGCTCATCTAATAGAATAAACTTAGGGTCCATGGCTAGTGCTCTGGCTATTTCCACACGTCGCCTTTCGCCGCCAGACAAACTGAGTCCATCGATATGGCGAATGTGTTCAATATTAAACTCAGCCAACAACTCTTCAAGCCGATGCTTTCGTTTTGTTTTATCAAGTTCAGAGTTTAATTCCAATACCGCCATAATATTATCTTCAACCGATAATTTTCGAAAAATTGAAGGCTCTTGGGGTAGATAACCCAATCCTAGCTTTGAACGCTTATGCATTGGCATTTTACTAACCTTGGTGCCATCAATAAATACTTGCCCCTTGTCTGCTCTCACCAACCCGCAAGCAATATAAAAACAAGTGGTTTTTCCAGCGCCATTTGGCCCTAGTAAACCAACAATTTCACCTGATTTAACCTCAAAAGAAACATCTGATACCACCTCTCGACGTGCGTATTTTTTTTTGATGTTTTTAACGGTAAGGGTATTTAGAGCCATGATAATTTGATTAAATGTCTAGAAGTTATCTTACCCTAAATAAGGCGTATTTGTTTGGAGCTATAGGCTTCAACGACCTTACTATCCGTCTTTATCATTAGCGCACCTTGCTGACTAACACCCATAATAACACCTTGCAATGTTTGATTATCAATATCAACCTCAGCGCCTTTTCCAGCTAGATAATCCACAGCCTGCCAAGACTTTAAAAAATAAGTCAATCCTTGAGCTGCAAAGAGTTGGCAATATTTCAATATGGTATTGATTAATACGGCACTCAAATCTTCAATACTTGGCAGTTTCTGTAATACACTCGCCAAATCAACCCAAGGTGTGTCACATTCAAATGCTTGATTAAGCTTGTAATTCAAGCCAAGCCCAATGACTACTGATTGGCTTTTTCCTTGAACGGAATTTTCAATTAAGATGCCTGCCATTTTTTTCTCATTGAAAAAAACATCATTTGGCCACTTAAGTTTAACATTCGCTAAACCTAACTCTTCTAAAGTATTTACAACAGCAAGCCCTATTACTAAACTTAGGCCGTTTAAAGATACAGAAGTATCAAATACATGTCTAATTGAGAATAAAACATTGGTATCTTTTTGACTTAACCAGGTACGATCATATTGGCCTTTGCCCTGAGTTTGTTCCCTGGCAATACAAACCTGTGTTGTTTTAGAAAACGTCAGCGATGAAAGAAAATCATTGGTACTTGGGATTGAGTCAAAAACAAAACACTCAACCGGTGAGTCAATTTGACCCTCTAGATTAGAATAATCAGCCATGTAATGATTAGTAGCATTAGAGATAACCACACTGCTGCAGAACCCATATCTTTGGCGGCGCCAGAAAGTACGTGATACTCATCACCAATACGGTCCACCACAGACTCAATAGCTGAATTAAGAATTTCTACAATAAGCACCAAAAATACAGTTGCTATTAAAATAACTTGCTCAACGCCCGTCTTGCCAAAAATGAATGCCATTGGCAGTAAGAAGATTGACAGCCACACTTCTTGTCTGAAGGCTGCTTCAGATTGATAACAAGCTTTTAAGCCTTTCATTGAAAACTCATAAGCAGTAAAAATTCTCTTCAGGCCAGTTGCTTCATTTTTCACGGGGTGCTCTTTATGTGGTTAAAATAGTTAAATCAATTTTACACACATGTTTAATTATGAAAATAGCATTAGGCGTTGAATACATGGGTACCGACTTTCATGGATGGCAACTACAAAAATCTGGCATTCGCACCGTACAGCAAGTGGTTGAAAGAGCCCTTTCTAGTATTGCTGATCACCCTGTAAGGGTGTTTTGCTCTGGCAGAACTGATGCTGGTGTGCATGCTATTGAACAGGTGATTCATTTTGAAACTCACGCAATTCGTGAAGATAAGGCTTGGCTATTTGGTGGTAATGTTAATTTGCCACACGATGTGAACTTCACTTGGGCAAAACAAGTAGATGAGAATTTTCATGCACGTTTTAATGCATTTGCCAGGCGCTATCATTACAAAATTCACAACACCAAAGTACGCTCGGCCATTATTGGTCATCACTCTCTTTGGGAGCCTAGATCACTAAACATTGATCACATGAATAAGGCAGCTCAATACTTATTAGGCGAGCATGATTTCTCTTCTTTTAGAGGTAGCTTGTGTCAGGCAAAATCACCCATTAAAACCATTGAGTTTATTCGTCTAACCAAAGATGGTGACGATGTCTTGCTGGACATTAAAGCCAATGCCTTTTTGCATCATATGGTTCGCAATATTGTAGGCACGCTACTTAAAGTCGGCAAAGGTGAACGACCAGTTGAATGGGTTAAGGAAGTATTAGACTTCCAAGATCGCAAACAAGCTGGCGCAACTGCACAACCACAAGGGCTTTATTTTGTTAAGGCTTTTTATGAAAATTTATAAAAACATATGATCATCCAAAAAAAATCCAAGCCTTAGCTTGGATTTTTTTGAAATTTCTTAATAATTCATTAAGAAATTAAATGCTTTAAAGGGCTCTTAGAAGCCGCTTCATCATCACCTAATTCTTTCCAGGCGAAGCGCAATGCATCTGTACGACGATCATAAAAACGATCTTTGCCATACTTTTTCATAAATCCAGAGCGTTCAAGTACTTTTTCAATACCCTCAGTTCGAGCAAATAAAATTTCAACACCTGCGCCAGAGCATCTATCTAATAGGCCTGCCAATACATCTTCACCTGATGCATCAATCTGATTGATGCCCGCCATATCCACAATAACGTACCTTAAGCATTGCTTCTTATCGGCAATGAGTTTTAAAATTTTATCTTCAAAATAACCTGCATTACCAAAGTATAAAGAGCCAGAAAATTTAACAATTGATACCACTTCACAGCTCTCGAGTTTATTATCTAATGCATTAACCAGCATAGTTGATCCATCATGTGCAGATAACTCAGTAAATCTTGGCTCCATTGTACGGTACAAGAATAAAGCCAACGATAAAATAACACCGATTACAATACCATTTTCCAAATGTGGCGCAAATAATAATGTCAATGTAAACGCAGTAACCGCAACAATCGCATCATGCTTTTCAACTTTCCAAGCGTGCAAAATCGGTGCAAATTTAATCAAATTAATAACCGCCATAATAATCACCGCAGCTAATGTTGCTTGAGGCAAATGCCATAAAAGTGGTGTTAAGAATAATAGCGTAATACCAACAATCACTGCAGTTACCACTGATGAAAATCCTGTAACCGCACCAGCAGAAATGTTAACCGCAGAGCGAGAGAACGAGCCCGATACTGCATAACCTTGGAAAAAACTTGAAACTACATTAGACAAGCCTTGGCCCATTAGTTCCTGATCAGCATCAAGGCGCTGTTTAGTTTTGGCTGCCATCGCCTTTGCAATTGAAATTGCCTCCATAAAACCAATCAAACCAATAGTTATTGCTGTGACAATCATTTGATTTATGACTGAAAAGTCAAAACCTGGAATTACCAATGGTGGCAATCCTTCTGGAATAAACCCAACAATTGCGCCACCATAACCGCCAGTTTCAACTGAACCACCAAAATCAATTAACCAGGCAATGATTGTTGTTACTGCCACTGCTAACAAAACACCTGGTAGTTTTGGCGCGTATTTTTTAACTGCAATCATAATTGCAAAAGCCAAAAGCGCAATCATTAAAGTAGCCATGTGTGTATTCGAGGCAGCATTAGCAATCGTACCCCACACTTGTTCATACGTGTGCTCACCATCACCTTTAACAACGCCAAAAATTTTATTTAATTGCGATGTTCCGATAATAATTGCAGCAGCGTTAGTAAAACCAACCACAACAGGATGAGACAAGAAATTAATTACAAAACCCAGTTTTAATGCGCCTAGTGCAAACTGAAAAATTCCCACTAAAAATGCTAGTAGCGATGCATATATAACATATTCTTCCATGCTTGCACCTTCAGGCAAGATGGTTGGCACCGCTGCTGCTGTTAGTAGTGACACAACAGCAACTGGACCAGTACCTAACTGACGAGACGAACCCATTAACGCTGCAATCATTACCGGCAAGAATGATGCGTATAAACCATGCTGTGGTGGCAAACCTGCAAGTTGCGCATAAGCCATCGATTGTGGTACTAGCACTAGCGCTACAGTCAAACCTGCAACCATATCTGCTTTCAATACATTTGAGTTTCTAATTTCGCCAATCCACGCTAGAAATGGTAAAAATCTTGCAATCTTGTTCATTGTGTATTCCAATTTAAAAAAAATAGCCTGTTGCTATTGAAAAATCTCTTAGCAAGCTAAAAGAATATTAGTTCAATATTATATAATAATACCTCCATTTAATAAGTGTATTTTTGTATAATATTAAGCCTGGCTTTTTAAAGTCAACTTTATTTATTTCTTATATATAACAAGGGTTAATTCATGAGATTGATTGAAAATTTACATTTTAATAATGTACGTGGCGATATTACTGGTGGTATTACTGCTGGTGTTGTAGCTCTTCCGTTTGCAATTGCCATGGGCTTAGCTTCGGGCGCTGGCGCCATCGCTGGACTATATGGTGCAATCATTACCGGCTTCCTTGCTGCATTATTCGGTGGTACCGGTGCTCAAGTATCTGGCCCTACAGGCCCTATGACAGTTGTAATGGCACTTGTTGTTACTCAATTTGTTACTTATTTCTCAGGTTCCATTGACCCGTCCACTGGCCTTGTCTATACTCAAGATGCAGCGTTGGGTGCCGGCCTTGCAATTGCCTTTACAACAGTTGTTTTAGGTGGTTTATTTCAAATTATCTTTGGTCTACTAAAGTTAGGCCGATTTATTAATTTGATGCCTCACCCAGTAACTTCTGGCTTTATGACGGGCATTGGTGTAATCATTATTATTTTACAAATTCCTCAGGTTTTGGGATTTTATGAAATCAAAGGCTCGACATTAGGAATCTTCTCTGAATTAGGCGAAGTAAAAGAGCATTTTGTTAATATTGGCGCTATCTCAATTGCAGCTATAACCCTTGCTACCGTGTACTTACTACCTAAAAAAATTGGTAAATTTATTCCAGCACCTTTGTTTGCATTAATAACAGGTACTTTGGTTTTATTGTTTTTTCCAGAGATGTTCTCATCAACTGCTGAGCCATTAAATGCAATGATCCTTGGCGACATTCCAACTGGCTTGCCTAGCTTTCATATGCCAGTTTGGGAAGCTAGCATTGTTGTTGATATGGTGGCAGCAGGCATGATGCTTGCAGTATTAGGCTCTATTGACTCATTACTAACGTCATTGGTATCAGATGAAATTACGCGCACGCATCACAAATCTGACCGTGAGCTAATCGGTCAAGGTATTGGTAATACTTTTTCTGGTTTATTTGGCGGCCTTCCAGGTGCGGGTGCCACCATGCGTACCATGACCAACGTAAAAGCTGGCGGCTTAACACCTATCTCTGGCGCACTACACGCAGTACTATTACTTGCTATTGTATTAGGTGGCGCACAATACGCAAAAGAAATACCCCTAGCAGTGTTGGGTGCGATTTTGGTTAAAGTAGGTACTGATATTATCGATTGGGAATACTTAAAAGGATTACTTGCTGCGCCTAAATCTGGCGCTCTAATCATGATTGTTGTATTGGGAATTACTGTGTTTTACAATCTAATGGCTGCCGTTGGTGTTGGCCTGGTGATGGCTAGCCTTATCTTCTTGCAAAGAATGACAGACGTACAATTAGCAAGCATCGTTTCCGTTCAAACTATTGAGGAAGCCTCACATCTAGATGAAACTCATCAAGAATTAATCCGCGCCGGAAACACGCTGTTTTATCAGCTAAACGGCCCAATGAGTTTCGGCTCAGCTAAAGGCATTGTTAGAGACTTTTCTACCAAAGGTAACTATGATAGAGTGATTTTAGATCTATCTAACGTACCTGTGATTGACTATACAACATCACGTGCAATTTCAGAAATTTGCAATATTTGTATTGAGAAGTCAGCTGATATTACTATTGTTGGCACCAATACTAGGGTTAGACACTTCTTAGAAAACATTGGTCTTGACAAGGCGTTAATTAACTAATCAACTTTCATCAAATAATAAAAAAGCCTGCTGATATGCAGGCTTTTTTATTGTCTATTAATTAGAGCTAAAAATCTTCGTCCCAATCAACCAAGATCTGACGTGTATCCATGTCTATATTGATCAAAAATGGCTCAATATAAGGCACCCAATGTTCTTTCTCTCCATTGATCACCATGACATTATTTGAGCCGGTATCGACCATATAAGAGATCTTACCGAGCATAACACCTGTAGTGTTAACAACTTCTAAGCCTGTTAGCTCATCCCAGTAATACTCACCCTTAGGTAATTTAGGCAATTGATCTCTTTCAATATAAATATCTGTACCAATATAATTCCTGGCAACCTCTCGATCATTCACGTCTTTAAGTTGGGCAACAATAGTCTTTCCTTGTACTCGACCCTTAACAATTTCAAGCGTTTTCCACTGACCACCAACCTCAACATGCCAAGGCTGGTAAGACAAAATATTTTTTCTAGGATTGGCATGTGAAAATAATTTCACCCAACCCTGGACGCCAAAAAGGCCATTAATCTGTCCGATTAATAGCCTTTTATTGGTAGAGTTATTGCTCACTGCTTATTCAGCTGCTGCTTCCTCTGACGCCGCTTCTGCTTCAGCTTTAGCTTCTTCGTCCGCTTTAGCTTTAGCTTCTGCCGCTAATTTAGCTGCAACTGCTGCTGCTCTAGCATCTTGAGATGCCACACGCTTTTCACGGATTGAAGGGTCTTTGAATTCTTTAACAAGTTGTTGAACGCGATCAGAAATTTGTGCACCTTTTGATGTCCAGTAATCTAATCTGTCTTCTTCGATAGTAAGCCTAACTTCTTGTCCACGAGCAACCGGATTAAAGTATCCGATACGCTCAATATAACCACTGTCTCTACGCTTGCGTGAGTCTGTTGCTACAATTGAATAAAAAGGTTTTTTCTTGGCTCCACCTCGGGCTAGTCTAATTTTAACCATGGGTTTTTTGCTCCTGTATTATTTTATAAAGCTTACACCAAAAAGGTATAAGACGCGAAATTATATCAGTTTTTCGATATCACGTGCTAATTTTTGTGCATCACCCGTATAGGTCATTGGTGTTAATTCAGCCAAGGCTTGTTTTGCTGCCTCTGGCATGTCTAAATCTTTAACAAACTCAGCTAATACTTGTGCATCAATTGTATTGCCTCGAGTAAGCGCTTTTAGCTTCTCATACGGATTTTCAATACCATAACGACGCATAACTGTTTGAATAGGTTCGGCAAGTACTTCCCATGACGAATCAAGATCTTGATGCAAGCGTGCTTCGTTGGTTTCTAGTTTGCCAATACCTTTAGCGATCGATGCATAAGCCACTAAACAATGAGCACAACTAACACCTAAATTTCTAAGCACCGTTGAATCGGACAAATCACGCTGCCAACGAGAGATGGCCAGCTTATCAGCTAAATGTGTATTCAGTGCGTTAGCAATGCCTAAATTACCCTCGCCATTTTCAAAATCAATTGGATTAACTTTGTGCGGCATGGTTGATGAGCCAACTTCACCCTCAATGGTTCTTTGCTTAAAGTAACCTAACGATACATAGCCCCAAATATCACGACAATAATCAATCAAAATAGTATTGAATCGATTCATAGAATGGAAGTACTCAGCCATGTAGTCATGAGTTTCAATTTGTGCGGTGTACATTGCGTAGTTAATACCCAAGCCTTCAATAAACTGCTGGGAAATTACTTGCCAATCAAGATTTGGATAGGCTGATATGTGAGCATTAAAGTTGCCAACTGCACCGTTAAATTTACCCATAATTTTCACACTTTCTAAGTGTTCAATTTGGCGCTTAAGGCGAAACGCGAAGTTTGCCATTTCTTTACCTACTGTCGTTGGCGAAGCGGTTTGGCCATGGGTGCGAGAAAGCATTGGGATATGAGCATTGTCTTTAGCCATCTTGCCAATTAATGACAAAACATTGTTCATTTGCTTAAGCATTATCTTACGCCCATCAATTAGCATTAATGCGTGTGACAAATTATTAATATCTTCAGAGGTGCAAGCAAAATGGAAAAACTCACTAACGGCATTTAACTCTGAATTGTTTTTAATCTTATCTTTTAAGAAATATTCAACTGCTTTAACATCATGGTTAGTGGTTTTTTCAATGTCTTTAACTGCTTGCGCATCGTCTAAAGAAAAATTAGTTGCAATATTGGCTAAAAATTCACTAGCCTGCGCGCTAAATGCAGGCACTTCTTCAATACCTTGATTATCTGCCATGGCTTGTAACCATTCAACTTCAACCAATACTCGGTATTTAATTAGGCCGAATTCACTAAAAATATCTGCCAAATCTTTAGTTTTGTCAAAATAACGTCCATCAACAGGTGAAATTGCAGTTAAAGCATTGAGTTTCATAATTCGTTTAGTCAATTCAAATAAATGATAAAATTATACGCTTTATATGATTCACTTATTATGCAGATGAAAACAGCCTACTTAGCCCATGTTGATGAGCGCGCCCAAAACAATTTACCTCCATTAGCATTAAATGCAGAACAAACTCAATCTGTAGTTAAAAATTTAATCAATGGCAATGATGAGGCATTCTATCTCGATTTGTTAACTCATCGGGTGCCGCCTGGCGTTGACGAAGCTGCCTATGTAAAGGCAAGCTTTTTAACTAGTGTCGCCAAAGGCGAGCAAAATTGTAATGCAATTGATCAAAAGCAGGCGACATTTTTACTAGGCACCATGCTAGGTGGCTACAACATTACACCACTAATTGAACTGTTAGATATCGATGCAACTGCGCAGACTGCCTGTGATGCGCTGTCTAAAACACTGCTGATTTACGAAGCTTATCAGACTGTTCTAGAGAAATCAGCTGACAATAGCTTTGCCAAAAAAGTGGTGAATGCCTGGGCAAATGCCGATTGGTTTATTGCTAAAAATGAATTGCCTACTGAAATTAAACTTACTGTTTTCCGTGTTCAGGGCGAAATCAATACTGATGACTTATCTCCGGCCACTGAAGCCTGGTCTCGACCTGATATTCCATTACATGCTCAGTCCATGCTCACGAAAACAATGGACAATCCATTGGAAACGATTGCCGAACTTAAAGAAAAAGGACTGCCATTGGCCTTTGTTGGTGATGTAGTTGGTACTGGCTCTTCACGAAAATCTGCGATTAACTCTGTATTGTGGCACCTAGGTAATGATATTAATTATGTTCCCAATAAGCGTGGTGGCAGTGTTGTTTTAGGTGAAAGTATCGCGCCCATCTTTTTTAATACTGCTGAAGATTCAGGTGCACTACCAATCGAATGCGATGTATCTAAACTTAATATGGGTGATGAAATTACCATATACCCTTATGAGGGAAAGATTACCAATATTCAGGGTGATGTTGTATCCACCTTTGAATTGGCACCAACCACTATGCCAGACGAGGTGCGTGCAGGTGGCAGGATCCCTCTAATTATTGGTAGAGGTCTTACGGATAGAACCCGTCAAGATCTAGATTTACCCGTTAGCGGACTTTTCTTACGCCCACATGATGCTAGTGAATCTAGCGCCGGCTTTACCTTAGCACAAAAAATCGTAGGTAAAGCGTGCGGTGTTGATGGCATTCGCCCAGGCACTTACTGTGAACCACGCATGACCACAGTTGGATCGCAAGATACCACGGGTGCCATGACCCGTGATGAGCTTAAAGAATTAGCTTGTTTAGGATTTTCTGCCGATCTAGTGATGCAAAGTTTTTGCCATACAGCGGCCTACCCAAAACCTATTGACCTAGAGCTCCAACATTCATTGCCAGACTTTATGCATTCTCGTGGCGGTGTAGCATTAAAGCCTGGTGATGGCATCATTCACCCCTGGTTAAATCGTATGTTATTGCCTGATACAGTCGGCACTGGTGGCGATTCGCACACCCGTTTCCCGCTAGGCATTAGTTTTCCAGCAGGCTCAGGGCTAGTTGCCTTTGGCGCATCTATCGGCGTATTGCCATTAGACATGCCGGAATCAGTACTCGTTAAATTTACTGGTACCCTACAAGAAGGTATCACCCTTAGAGACATTGTAAACGCCATCCCATATGTGGCCATCCAGAAGGGCCTACTAACAGTTGAAAAAGAACACAAAAAGAATATCTTTTCGGGTCGCATCTTAGAAATAGAGGGCATGGGCGACCTAAAATTAGAGCAAGCATTTGAATTTGCCGATGCTTCTGCAGAGCGCTCTGCCAATGGTTGCACCTTTAAGCTTAACAAGGAGCCAGTTGAAGAATATTTAAAATCTAACATTGCCTTATTGTCATCAATGATAGAAATGGACTATGAAGATAAAAAGACCATTGCTAAGCGCATTAAGGCCATGCAAAAATGGCTAGACAACCCAATATTAATGGAGGCTGACGAGAATTGTGAATATGCAGCCACGATTGAAATTGATCTGAACGAGATTAAAGAGCCGATCTTATGCTGTCCAAATGATCCGGATGATGTCAAGCTGTTATCAGATGTTGCCAACACTGAGATTGACGAAGTGTTTATCGGCTCTTGTATGATGAATATTGGCCACTTTAGGGCGGCAGCTCAATTGCTAAAAGATGATACTGAAACAAAAACCGAACTATGGGTAGCGCCGCCTACGCGCATGGATGAGGCGCAACTAAAGAAAGAAGGCACTTATACAGTATTTGAGAATCTCACAGAACATACAGAGGTTCCAGGATGTTCTTTGTGCATGGGCAATCAAGCGCGAGTCAAAGACAATGCTACTGTCGTGTCGACCTCAACTCGAAACTTTCCAAATCGTTTGGGCGATGATGCTGATGTTTACCTTTCCTCTGCTGAGGTAGCCGCCATCACTTCAAAATTAGGGCACATCCCTACTATTGATGAATATTTAACCGCCATGAATGGTATTAAACCAATGGCAGCTGAACTTTATCAGTTCCTTAACTTTGATCAGCTCTCTGAGTATCAAGAGGCAGTTGGTCACATTGCACTCGACACAATTCTAGAAGAATAATTAGAATCATTAAGACAATAAAAAAGCCGCTTATAGCGGCTTTTTTATTGTCTTTGTAAAAAAGAAAAGATTATTTAATCTTAGCTTCTTTATATATAACGTGTTGTCTTACAACAGGATCAAACTTTTTAACTTCAACTTTTTCTGGGTGAAGACGCTTGTTCTTAGTTGTTGTGTAGAAATGACCAGTCTTAGCTGATGATACTAATTTAATTTTTTCTCTCATAATTTACTCCTAAACCTTTTCGCCACGTGCGCGGATTTCTTTAAGTACAACGTCGATGCCTTTTTTATCAACGATACGTAAACCTTTAGCAGTTAGCTTAAGCTTTACAAAACGATTCTCACTTTCCACCCAAAAACGGTGCGTGTGAAGATTTGGATAAAAACGACGACGCGTCCTATTGTTTGCGTGTGATACATTGTTACCACTAATTGGTCGCTTACCAGTTACTTGACATATCTTTGCCATTACTTTACCTACTACAAATCTAAAAGAAGCAAATTATACTTAAAAAAATTTAACACTCAAAGCTATATTTTATAAAAAATACATTTACTATTGCCTTAAGTAGCTGTATCATACACCACTTCGGAGGGATGGCAGAGCGGCTGAATGCACTGGTCTTGAAAACCAGCAAGGATTAATCTCCTTCCAGGGTTCAAATCCCTGTCCCTCCACCATCTTATTCCTTGCATCGCAAGGGCGCTAACCTAGAAAAACATCTCAACAGTGACTTGGCACAAATGCCACGATCCTGTTATTGTTGAGAATCCTTTTTACCATAGCAAAATTTGGCTTATACTATCGAAAAAAAGCAGTATTGCATTGCTTTCACTAAACTAAGGAGATAGTAATGTCGCATATTCGTTACACCCTATCAGGTATTACTAACGATGGTCAGAAATTTAGACCTAGCGACTGGACTGAAAGACTGGTTTGCATGCAACCCGAACAATTAAAACGCTACAACGGTCATTTAAAAATTCGAAAGATTGACGGTATCAAATCGATTGTTTTTGACGAGCAACTTGAGTATGCTTGCGCTATTACCTATGAGCGTATTCATTCTTTCGCAAAAATTAACCATCTTATGATTAGTGAAGAAATTGTTGATAATCAAAAAGAAGCCTAGCATCAATCAACATACGAACCATGTTGATAAATTGGCTGATGAAGCGGCATCCCACAACAAAACATAAATTCACTATCTTTGTCAGCTTTAATGGATAAGTTTTGCTCTTCATTACACTCCAATAATAACGCCTTAGTTACACTAACTGTCTCATTACCCAATATTAATTCGCCTGATAAGACATAAATAATCGCATTAAGGCCTTGGTTAATATAAATTTGGTAAAAATGATCTTGCTTAAGATTGACATGTTGATAGGTAATATCTGTATGCAGCTCAATCGGGGACCCTCCTCCAACAATATTTCGACAATATCCACCTTCAAAAGTAGTTACAGGTAAATTTTCACTTAAAACTTGATGATAACTCGGTTTAATTGTTTTAAGGCGTTTGGGTAAATTAATCCATAATTGAATACCCGTACTTTGACCTTTTTCAGCGGGCACTTCTGAATGAACCATGCCCGCTCCAGCACAGAACACCTGGGCTCCACCTTTACTAACAAAAGCATCATTACCTAAATTATCTTTATGATGCATGCCTCCATTAAGCATGTAAGTAATTGCCTCAAAACCTCGATGAGGATGATCTGGAAAACCATGCCCAGCAGAAATGTCAAAATGATCCCATAATACAAACGGATCAAAGTTCATGCGCTTAGTGATAGGAAATAGGCGATTAACTACAACACCATCACCCTCAAGCGTTTCTTTTGCTCTAATTTTAGTAATCATCATAAAATCCTATAATAGGGAATTATCAAATAATATTCGTACTACAATATTAGCATGATTATTGGCATTCCAAAAGAAATTAAAATACACGAATACCGCGTTGGACTAACGCCACACGGCGCCAAGCTGTTAGTTGAGGCTGGCCATCAGGTGATTATTGAAACACTTGCTGGTGATGCCATTGGATTTAGCGATCAAAATTATCAAGTAGTGGGTGCAAACATTGTGAAATCAGCTAAAGCTATCTTCAATCAGGCTGAAATGATCATTAAAGTCAAAGAGCCACAGCCAAAAGAATGCAAGCTGTTAAATAAAAACCAAATACTTTTTACCTATTTGCATTTGGCTGCTGACCCAAAACAAACTGAGCTTCTACTAGAATCAGGTGCAACATGCATTGCTTACGAAACCATTACTGATGATAATGGGCGTTTGCCACTACTTCAGCCCATGAGTGAGATTGCAGGGCGAATGTCTATTCAATCCGGCGCCCACCATCTTGAAAAAACCCAGGGTGGGTCTGGGGTGCTATTAAGTGGTGCCACTGGGGTAGATCTTGCACAAGTGCTAGTGCTTGGCGGTGGCGTTGTGGGCATGAATGCTGCCAAAGTGGCTCTAGGTATGGGTGCCGATGTTACTATCCTTAATCGCTCAATTTCAGAACGATTAGTAAAATTTCAAAAAAAACACCCACTACAATTGTCCATTGGCCTATCTACGCAAGCCAATATAGAGCAACACTTAAGTAGCGCTGATTTGGTTATTGGCGCCGTATTAGTTGCAGGGGCTTCGGCACCAAAGCTGATTACACGTGATATGCTCAAGTTAATGAAAAAAGGTTCAGTGTTGGTCGATGTTTCGATCGATCAGGGTGGCTGTTTTGAAACATCAATAGTGACCACGCACGACAAGCCAACCTATGTGGTTGATGGCATTATTCATTATTGTGTGGGCAATATGCCTGGTGCAGTCGCACAGACTGCAACCTTAGCATTGACGAATGCGACATTACCTTATGTGATTGAACTTGCCAATAGAGGCGCTCAGCAAGCCATATTTGATAATTCAAACTTGTTGAATGGATTGAATATTTTTCAAGGCAAAGTCACACATCAAGCGGTAGCTGAAAGCCTAGACTATCAATATAGCCCAGTTAGTTTTTAAACGCCGTATTGATCCCTATAAGCTTCGATACGCGCGATCAGCGCCTGATCGTCACCTTGTTTCAGGTAGTCGATTAAATGACCAAGATTAATAATACTTAGCACGGCAATACCGAAATTTTCTTCTACTTCTTGAATGGCTGATTTATCACCTTTGCCTTTTTCTTGGCGGTCAACGGCAACAATCACGCCTTTGGCTTTGGCGCCATTTGCATCAATAATGTCCATTGCTTCACGGATTGCGGTGCCGGCCGTAATCACATCATCGATAATTAAAATATCACCTTCCAATGCATGACCAACAATATCGCCACCCTCGCCATGAGTTTTGGCTTCTTTACGATTAAAGCTGTATGGCACATTGACATTAAATGAATCATTAAGCGCCATTGCACAAGCAGTAGCTAGCGGAATTCCCTTGTAAGCTGGACCAAACAAAACATCAAAATCTAGACCGCTTTCAGTAATGGCCTGAGCATAAAATTTACCCAATTTTGACAAATGTTCGCCAGTATTAAATGAGCCAGCATTAAAAAAGTAAGGGCTAACACGGCCTGATTTAAGCGTAAATTCGCCAAACTTTAACGCGCCAATTTCTAACATAAAATCTACAAAGTCTTTTTGATATTGCTGCATGGCTTTTCCTATAAAATTATTTTGATGAAGAGAATTATAACGGCTAATGTCAATGGCATTCGAGCAGCTGAACGAAAAGGTTTTTTTGCTTGGATGAAAAGCCAAAATGCTGATGTTGTTTGCGTGCAAGAAATCAAGGCGCAAGAAGATCAGTTGGATGATAAATTTTATCCAGAAGGCACTCATACCTATTACAAGCCAGCTGAGAAAAAAGGCTATAGTGGTACGGGTTTATATTGCAAACAGAAACCTGATCGGGTTATTTTTAGCCCCTGGGAGGATTTTGATTTTGAGGGTCGCTTCATTCAAGCAGATTTTGGCACTCTTAGCGTTATTTCAATTTACATCCCTTCTGGATCGTCAAAAGAAGAGCGTCAGCAATATAAAATGGATTTTATGACTGAACGCTTTATGCCTTACTTAAAGACTCTCCAAAAAGACGGTCGGGATTATATTATTTGTGGCGATATTAATATTGTGCACAAAGAAATTGATATTAAAAATTTCGCTGGCAACAAAAAACGCTCTGGCTGCTTGCCAGAAGAACGCGCTTGGATGGATGAACTATTTGGAGAGGCTGACTATAGTGATGCCTTTAGAGAAATTAACCAAGAAGCGCATCAATATACTTGGTGGTCAAATCGCGGGCAAGCCTGGGCCAACAATACCGGATGGCGAATTGATTATCAAATTTTGAGCAAAAATTTGAAAGGCAAAGTGCAAAGTGCATCTATTTATAAAGATGAGCGCTTTTCTGACCATTCACCCCTAATCATTGATTACAACTTATGAGTGACAAAATAATACGCAAAATTCAAAGTTTTGTTAAACGCTCTGGTAGATTAACCGAAGGGCAAAAATATGGCTTGAATGATCTTTGGCCTAAATACGGTATTGATCCGATAGTTGACAAAATTATTGATTTTGACACTTTGTTTGAAAAGCAGCAGGATGTTATTTTGGAAATAGGGTTTGGCAATGGTGACTCATTATTACAAATGGCTATTAATGAGCCTGAGCGAAATTTTTTAGGCATTGAGGTTTATGAAGCTGGCGTTGGACGCTTGATTAATGAGGCACACAAAAACAAATTAACCAATCTTAAAGTGATTAAAGAGGATGCGGTTGAAGTACTAAAAAACAACATCGAAAATAATAGTTTGACTGGATTTCAACTATATTTTGCAGATCCTTGGCATAAGAAAAAACACCACAAACGCCGCATCGTTCAAAATGAATTTATGGATATGATGTCAAATAAACTTATTAATAATGGCTTTGTACACATGGCTACAGACTGGGAGCACTATGCGCAACAGATGATGGAAACGCTTGAATCACACGCCCACTTTAAAAATACACTAAGCGCCCATAAATACTTACCAAGACCTGAACGCAGACCAATTACCAAGTTTGAGCGTCGCGGTGAAAGACTTGGCCATGGTGTTTGGGATTTAATTTTTACTAACGAGAAATAATTATGATTTTTCCAATATTTGTTGTGATGACTTTACTAGAGATTTACATACTGGTTTCAGTAGGTGAATCAATTGGTGGATTTTCTACTATTCTATTAGTTGTTATTACTGCATTGATTGGCTCAACCCTACTCAAACAACAGGGCTGGTCAACTATGGCTAAAGCTCAAAATGCTATGGCCAATGGACAAACGCCTGCGTTCGAAATGATGGAGGGTGTGGTAATACTGGTCTCTGGCGTACTACTACTAACCCCTGGATTTATCACTGATGGCATTGGCCTGCTGGGCTTGATGCCTTTTTCTAGGGTTTATTTCATTGATCGAATTTTATCTAAAAATGCCGAAAAAGTATTCTCTAAAAAAAATGGTCCGTTTATTCACAAAGACCAACCCAATAAAACTAAAGACAAAAATGGCACGATTGATGGTGAATTTTGGGAAGACTAACAACGCTGGATGAGTGGCTTGGCTGGCAAGAAAGCTTACACACACAAGAAATTGATCTTGGTCTAGAACGAATTAGTCGCGTTTATAACAAGCTATTTCCAAAAGGTGTTCCATTTAAAGTTATCACTGTTGCCGGCACTAATGGCAAAGGCTCAACTATAGCTTTTATTGAAAGCATTTATCAACAAACTCGCTTTTCGGTGGCTAAATTTACCTCGCCACACATTCTTGATTACAATGAGCGCTTTTGTATTAATGGTGTACTGGCAACTAACGTGCAAATTTGCACAGCTTTTGAAAAAATTGAGCAAGTTCGTGGCGACACCTCTTTAACCTACTTTGAATTTTCAACACTGGCAGCTCTGCTGATTTTTTCTGATCAAAAAGTGGATGTTGCCGTTTTAGAGATTGGTCTGGGTGGTAGGTTAGATTCTGTCAATATAGTGAATTCTGATGTTGCCGTGATTACCAATATTGCGATTGATCATGTGGATTATCTGGGTGATACACGCGAGCTCATTGGCCATGAAAAAGCCGGCATTATGCGAGCCAATCATCCATGCGTCTGTAGCGATACAAACCCACCTTTATCACTGCAAAAACATGCTGATAACATTGGTACCCTGCTCGAATTTGTATCAGAACCTTATTCAGGAACCTTGAGCCTTAAAGGCGATCACCAGCAATACAATGCCGCACTTGCTGCTTTATGCGTCAGTAGGCTTAACAAACAGCTTGAGGTTGGTGAACTCTTAATACATCAGGGCTTAGAAAAAGCACAGTTAGACGGACGCTTTCAGATAAAAAAGATTAACAATAAGCAATTTATTTTTGATGTGGCCCACAATGAGGCTGCTGTCAAAGCGTTAGCCAAAGAGCTTAACAAAGATAAACAACCAACATTAGCTGTTTTTTCAGCTCTTAAAGATAAAAATATTTCTTTAATGATTAAAGCTATTTCACCATCTATTGATCAATGGCTAATAGCGCCATTAAGCGTTAATCGAGCAGCAGACGTTACATTTTTAATTGATCAATTTCAATTAAAAGATTCTATCAAGGCTTACAGTGTTATCGATCTAGCCATTACCGAGGCCATAAATCAACACACCTACCAACGCATTGTGGTGTTTGGATCCTTTCATGTTGTTGCTGATGCATTGACGGTGTTTAAGTAACGTTTGAACAGAAAACCTTGTAAAATTGGCGCATATATAAAAAATGATCTAAAAAATTGATGAATGAATTTTTTGCAAATGCCTGGAATATGATCGGACTATTGGTTTGGTCCGATTGGGTAACGCTTGTTATTTTAATTGCGTTCTTGGCACTGGGCTTCAAGCGCGGTATGGCTAAAGAACTAATCAACCTTAGCTTTTTATTACTCGCTATTATTATTGCATGGCTGTTTTACCAACCTCTAGCTATAAGTGATACCGTTACTTGGATGCTACTATCACATCAATCACATATGGCCATTGCCTTTGGTGTTATTTTTATTGGCGTACTGTTAATTAAAAAATCCATCTATAAGCTTACCAAAGCCTCTTCCAATATAAGCAATCCATGCGCCTTAAATAAGATCTTTGCCTATTTAATATTTTTCGCAGCAGCCATCGCATTGAGTTGGTATTACCTTGATATTATTGCCAATCTTGGTTTGATGGAGATTGTTGTCACCAACACTTCAACTCGAATTACACTTTCGTTTATCCTTACTTTTGCTATTATTGTTGGTGTCTGTTCTAGTATTTCTAATATGCTTAATATCTCTATTGATGCATCGAAGCCGTGTTTTTTATCTTCATTCTTTAAAAAAACTCTTAATGCATTACACACTTTAGACGACAAACTTAATGCCAAAAATATTAATAGCCGTAAAAATAACGCAGGTGGCATGTTTGTTGGCTTGCTCAAAGGCAGTTTGGCCATCTTAATTATGGTGCTGGTATTTCAAGGTATTGATAGCATTTCACAGCAATATTATTGGCTTGAAACTAATGGCGCTTTACGTGTCTTTCAGGACGTGGTGACGGACATTAAGCCCGCACTATCAGAACACTTACTATTTATTAAAAACGACTAAAGGAACTCTTTTATGTGCGGCATTGTTGGCATTCTATCCACTACTAAAAAAGACACGGCGGTCTATATTTATGACGCTTTGACCATTCTTCAACATCGAGGACAAGATGCCGCAGGCATTGTTACCTCTCACAAAGGTCGTTTTTATATGCGTAAGGCCAATGGCTTGGTAAAAAATGCCTTTAGAACTGAACATATGACCACTTTATTGGGTGACATGGGTATTGGCCATGTACGCTACCCTACTGCTGGTACATCAAGTGGCGCCGAAGCACAGCCTTTTTATGTTAACTCACCTTATGGCATTGCCTTTGCTCATAATGGCAACCTAACCAATACCAAACAATTGGCTCAGGAATTATTCGAACAAGATTTACGCCACATTAACACCAATTCAGACTCTGAAATTCTACTCAATGTATTTGCTAGCGAGCTAGCCAAGCTACAAAAACAACGCATTAATGAGCAGGATATATTTGATTCTGTTAAGCAAGTACACAAACGTATCCGTGGTGCTTATGCCACAATCGGCATGATTCCAGGCTATGGTATTTTTGGCTTTAGAGATCCTAATGGCATTCGTCCACTTATTCTTGGAAAGCGTACCACCAATGGCGGTACAAAATATATGCTTGCCTCAGAAAGTGTTGCATTAACCGCTCTTGGCTATGAGATTACACAAGATATTAAGCCGGGCGAGGCTGTAGTTATTGACCGAAAAGGCAATATTTTCATACAACAATGCTCTGAAAATCCAAAATATTCACCTTGTATTTTTGAATTTGTTTACTTTGCACGACCTGATTCGGTTATTGATGATATTTCTGTTTACAAAACACGTTTACGAATGGGTGAGCGCCTAGCAGCCAAAATTTACAAAGAATGGGGTGATGAAAAAATTGACGTCGTTATTCCAATTCCTGACACTTCTCGAGTATCGGCTTTGCAATTGGCACATGAATTAGAGGTTAAGTACTCTGAGGGCTTAATTAAAAATCGCTACATTGCTCGTACTTTTATTATGCCAGGGCAGAAATTACGCAAAAAATCAGTACGTCAAAAGCTTAGCGCTATCGGTCTAGAATTTAATGGTAAAAATGTTTTATTAGTGGATGACTCAATTGTCAGAGGCACAACTAGCCAACAAATTGTCAAGATGGCCAGAGATGCAGGTGCTAATAAAGTATTTTTTGCATCTGCTGCACCTGCAGTACGCTATCCAAATGTTTATGGCATTGACATGGCTAGTAACAAAGAGTTTATTGCTCATGGAAAAACCACAGAAGAAGTTTGCAAAGCGATTGGTGCTGATAAACTTATCTATCAAGATTTAGATGATTTAATTTGGTGCGTCCAACAAGGTAATAAAAAAATACAAACGTTTGATAGCTCTTGTTTTGATGGCAAATACGTTACTGGCGATATTGATCAGCAATATTTAAACGAGATAGAAGAAGTCAGAGCAGATTCTGTTAAGGAAGAAAACAACACTAACGAAAGTTCTGAATTAATCTGCAATGATGTAGAATAACCCTATATCTCAATTACTTACAAACAATGAAAGAGTTAAATTTCGACACCAAAGCAATTCGTGAAGGCTATCGAACAACAGCTGAACAAGAGCATTCAGAGGCAATATTTTTAACCTCTAGCTTTGTCTTTGATTCTGCTGAACAAGCAGCTAAACGCTTTTCTAAAGAAGAGCCTGGCAATATCTATGCACGCTTTACTAATCCAACCGTAGATGCATTTGAAAAGAAGCTTGCTGCACTAGAAGGTGCTCAAGCCTGTGTTGCCACATCATCTGGCATGGCAGCTATCTTTGCCACCTTAATGGCTTTATTAAAGACAGGTGATCATATTGTTGCCTCGCGCAACATGTTTGGTACATCGATTGTGCTACTTAATACCATTATTGCCAAATTTGGCCTTAGTGTTAGCTTTGTTGATTTATCAGATTTAAATGCTTGGAAAGATTCAATTAATAACAACACCAAGCTTTTCCTATTGGAAACCCCGTCTAATCCACTGGGGCAAGTAGTTGACCTTATAGCGCTAAGTAAAATCACAAAGGCTAATGACATTCTATTGGCTGTTGATAATGCCATATTAACACCTGCATTACAAAAGCCATTAGAGTTGGGCGCTGACATTGTTATTCATTCAGCAACAAAATATATTGATGGACAAGGGCGATGTCTTGCTGGTGCAGTATTGGGCAATGAAGATATTATTGAGCAGGTGCATGGCTTTGTACGCACAACCGGACCAAGCCTTAGCGCTTTTAATGCTTGGATCGTACTCAAAGGCTTAGACACATTACGCTTAAGAATGAATGCTCATTGCGACAATGCACTAACACTTGCGACTTGGCTAGAAAAACAACCTGCAGTTGAAAAGGTACACTACTTAGGCCTAAAATCACATCCTCATCATCAGCTAGCCAAAAATCAGCAAGCGGGCTTTGGTGGCATTGTTTCGTTTGAAATCAAAGGTGGGCAACAAGCGGCATTTAACATTATTAATGCCACGGAAATATTTTCAATAACGGC
>CAJVCJ010000070.1 GCA_910595855.1 Candidatus Thioglobus vulcanius
TTTGATAATATTGCTCTATAAAAACAAGTTCTGGCCGTTTTGACCAAATATTTAACTCTAAGTTGATTGCATCAAGTGTTGAAAGTGTTGTGGTTTTTGAATATTGAGGATAAAGTGGCAAAACAATAATTTTGTCACAAGCCTTGTCTTTTAGCTTGTTTAGTGCAGAGGAGATAGATGGATTGCCATAACGCATACCCATTTCAAATTCTAACTCTGTATCTTGATTTTTCAGTGCTTTTTTAACACCAGATAGCTGTCTTTGAGTGATATTCAATAAAGGGGATCCTGGGCCAAAGCTATCCCAAATTTTGGCATAATTAAGTGCAGATTTTGCAGGCCTGATATTCAAGATAACCAAATTTAATGCTAGCCACCAGATAAGTTTATTTGGTGGATCAACCACTCTAGGGTCGGATAAAAATTCAGACAGATATCGTCTTAAAGCAGCTTTTGTGGGCTCGTCTGGTGTACCTAAATTGGTCAATAAAACGCCTGTTTTCATGATACTTTATCCAAGTTGGTGTCAATAAAATCACGCACAAAATTAGGTGTTTGTGCTGAATGAAAACGATCTACCTCTTCGCCATTAATAAAAGCGATAACCGTTGGAAATCCACGCACACCATAGCGACCAGCGATTTTCATATTCTCATCTTCAGCTTCAATTTTGGTCAACAAGAATTCAGATTCATCAAATTCAGCAGCAACAGTAGTAATAATAGGCTCCAAAATATTGCACGGCCCACACCACTCTGCTGAAATATCTAAAACCACCAAACGCTCAAAAGACTCTTTCAAGACAAGCGCTTCAAATGTATCAATATTCACTTCTATAGCGGGCATATTATTAACGCCTTAAAGAGTTTAAATCAAAGTGTCGGCGTTTATTTCTACTAACAATTAAGAAAGAAATCAGTAGAAAAGTAGCTGCAATCGCCACACTAAAATAAATCCAATTGGCTATCAGTATCTTCATCAAGAAGTCATCTTTAATCTCGCTCTTAATTGGATTAAGTGTTTCAGTATTAACAGCTACAGGAAGGTTCGAAGTAGGCTTAAATGTGATGGCCGCTTGATTCAATGCAAGGTTATCCTGTGTTAAGGTGTTAATAGATACATTAAGTGTGCTGATTTCGGCAATTAACTTAGCATTAGACTGCTCAAGAAGGGTGATATTATTTTCTGCATTAAGCAATTCAGCGGATAACTCGGTTATTTTTATCTTGTATTTCTCGTTACTAGAATCTAGATTAACTACCGGCTTAGGCTTGATAATTGGTACCTTGCTAGTTACATTAGAAGATAGGATCCAGCCATTTATATCATCAACAGCCACCAAAGACCATCCAGAATAATGCATGGTTAAGCGCTGTAATTGCTGATTATGATTTACGATTTTAAGAATATTTTTAGAGTCTTCCTCAGATTTACTAGATCGAATCGTACTATCATCATTAATAACAAAAACAGCTGAATTTGCCCAAAGGTTAGCACTTAGTAATAATGAAAAAATTAGTAGAAATCTAGCTTGCATATCAAAATAGTAAAAAATAGATAAAAGTAGCCATAGTATAAGCTGAAAATGACGAAAATCTAAAAAATAAGACTTAAAATAGATAAATTCATTAAAAATCAAAAGGTTACGAGATTAATAGTGACTTGTCCATATTTTGACGATTTAATATTAAGCCAAGGATTTATTTAGTTTTTTTATAAAAGTGGCTCAAATCTAATATTTGGCAATATTTATCAAAAAAATACTAAAAAAACATTTATTTAGTATTTTTGGAGTTAAGTTTTGATTATGACAACTTTATGCGAACAAATTTATTGGTTAGTCGATATTTTTGTTTTGGGCTTTTTGGCTTTTCTGGAATTGTACGCTCAAAAAAATCACACTCTAGTAGTGGATTTAAAATATCATTCCGAAATCTGGTCTTATGAGTTCGGTTTAAGATTTTCATTAACTCTTCAGCGCTACTTTCCGGATGGCAATTTCGTAATATCTTAACTTGGTCCGGGCTTATTTTTTCCAAAATACATCTTAGTCCCTTCTTGGTACTTGATGTATCCTTAAATACTATTGTAGAGGTGTTTTCTTGAAAATCAAATCCATGCTGTTCGGATGAAGTTGGGTGTTGATTGTTGCGTTTTAATTCCTTGTTCCAGTCTTTACTTTCAACTGAATTTTGACCTTCTTTAGTTTTTTTATCTTTTGAGAACCAAGCCATGATTATTAAATATTAAACAAGTTAAGTTAAGTTTAACAAAAAATGGCGTGAGCCAACATACTGAATAACAGGCAAACAACTGCTCAAGCCCAAAATAATAACTTTGAATGCAAATACAGGGTTTATTGAGTGAGGATTTGATCTAAAAATAACTGTAAACGCTCTGACTCAGGATTTCCAAAGAATTTGCCTGGTGTATTTGCTCAATAACTTGACCTTCGTCCATAAAAATAACCTGAACAGCTACTTTTTTCGGCAAATCCCATCTCATGAGTCACGCAAATCATAGTTACACTCTCTTTAGCATGCTCGCGATCTTAATGCTTAGCACTTCTGAAATCACCTCTGGATCAAGCGCTGAAGTTGGCTAATCAAAGAGTATTGTCTTAGGTGATGTGACACGCTGCTACTGACCACCAGATAACTGATTGGGGTACTTTTAATCTTGGTCCTTAATTCCTACTATATCAAGTAGCTTCAAGGATTTTTACATTTACTATTGCTTATTTTAATTATGCATCAAGATTGGTGCAAGTGTCAGGTTGTTAATGCTACTCAAATGTTTAAATACTATCGACACCCCTGAGCGTACTTGTCTATTTTTTTAACATCATCTGTTAACTTTGTGCCGTCTACTGTGATGACCCTTCTTGAAACTTTTCAAGAAAATTAACACAACTAATTACCAAATTTAAAATAGGTTGTAGTGGTAAATAGATAATGTATAACGCAATAAAAGTAAGTGCAGCATTAGATATAGATGAAAACTAGTTGTCGTTCAGCCATAGAACGGCCTTAGTTTGTGATTTTGGCGGTTGTTTTGTTTCTTTTAGCGGATAGATTGCCATAATAGCTATTTACCCTTAATTTGTATTTTCTTGTTAATATTATTCAAGATCAATGATATGACAAGTTATATCGTTAAATACACCAGCATCGTCAATATAATAATTTCAATTGCTTAGCTAAGTACATTTAAGACAGTGACTGAGAATATGGTTGTCAACTCTGCATAGCCAACCACTGCTGCCTAAGAGACAGTTTTTAGTAAGATTTAAATATTAGTTAATGATTGGCGGTATAGCCACTCTTAGCGCTTGTGGTAGCACCACTAATCTTAATGATTGTGTTTTGTGTCAGACCCATTGCTGATGCAGACTCTTCCCGTCCACTATCGACAGACTCAATGCCAGAGCGAATAGCTTTAGCATTATAAGTAGCGGTATAAATAGTCAAAACAAAGGCTAGAGAGAAGAGCTCAATAGATAAATCCACACCATGAGAAAAATAAACCACGCTTGGCAATGGTGGCACAAACCCTAAAAAGTACACAGTGGTATTAGTAGCTACACCTGTTTCATCACGCTTCTTATTGCTACGTTTTTTAATAAAAATATAAGCAGCAATACCAACAACAATACTTGCAAGTACAAAGAAAAACCCACTCTCAATAATGGGCTTGGGCAGATACAACCCTCTTGAATTGAGAAAAAACTATCAAAAAAACCGCCTAGAAAGAGCGGTTTTAAAAAAAATTAATGTTGTTTTTGGTAGAGCGCAATAAGACCAAGAAGCATGGTTACGGTGATAATAATACTCAAGTTCTTAGAATCAACAATAGGCGAATAACTTGTATACGCAGAAGCTA
>CAJVCJ010000071.1 GCA_910595855.1 Candidatus Thioglobus vulcanius
CTTGATGAATCCCCGCACCTAACATTGAGTCGCCTTGAGCTCTGACAAAAAATGTCGCTTCTTGGTGTTGGATAAGATGCTTATTAAGATCTAATGTATCTTCTAAATGATCGTCTGCTGGCGAAGGGAAGCCTGCTTGTACGCGTGAGGTAAAAATTGGCAGTAATACACTAGAAGCATCGTAAGCTGGAATTTGCACCTGAACATCAGCTTTTAACTGGGATTTATAAAGCTCTAACGTTGACTTGACACGATCAACCAGACTACTAGGTATACGCATCACCTTAGTGTCTTCTTTGAATTTTCCAGAATTTATCTTACGGCCAGCACCCGCTCTTGCGCCACCGTGTTGTTGGGTTTTTAGTTTCATTTGAATATTGTAACATTATTCAAATGATCTAGTGTTTATTTTTGAATACTAACTAGATCAGCTCTAATTTCTTGAGTTTTGCCATCTTCACCTGTAAAAGTTAGAAACTCAGCGGCATTTTTGGTTGAGATATCAGTAGGCTTGATCCTAACCACCCTACCGTCAATTTCAACCCGCATAGAATAGCCACGCATAATAACCAACTCATAGATACTATGATCCTCGCACGAAATTTTTTGATAATCACTCATACTGATTTAATTAATAATAATTTGGTATTTTTATCCATTTTTTTAATCTCGTATTCACGCTTAGATGCGCTAGCTCTATCTTCAGATTTTTCTTGATAAACCAATTCACACGGTGAATTTGCACGCGTATATTTTGCCCCACCCTGGATCTCACCATTATGCTGGCGTAAACGCCTAACCATATCATTGGTAATTCCGCAATAGAGTGAGTTATTAGCGCATTTTAACAAATACACTACCCAGGTTTTATTATCCAATTTTTCCATCCCTTTATAGTATAATTGCGAAGTTTAATCCATCATTATAAGTTAATGGAAAAAACCTACAATCCTGAACAAATTGAAGCGAAATACCGCTCCCTTTGGGAAGATAAAAATTTATTCTCGTCTGATGCAAATTCTACCAGCGAGAACGCCTACTCAATCATGCTTCCACCGCCAAATGTTACTGGCTCATTGCACATGGGGCATGCCTTTCAGCATACTATTATGGATGTGCTTACGCGTTATCATCGTGGCAAGGGTGACCAAACCCTTTGGCAGCCTGGTACAGACCATGCGGGCATCGCCACACAAATGGTGGTTGAGCGCCAATTAGCTGCCCAAGATATTACCCGCCATGACGTTGGTCGTGAAAAATTTATTGATAAAATCTGGGATTGGAAAGAGCAATCTGGTGGCACAATCACCTCTCAAATGCGCAGACTTGGCTCATCGGTTGATTGGGAAAAAGAACGCTTCACCATGGATGAAGACATGTCTAATGCCGTTAAAAAGGTGTTTGTACAGCTACATCAAGAAGGCTTGATTTATCGCGGAAAGCGCCTTGTTAACTGGGATCCAGTATTACACACGGCCGTATCTGATCTAGAAGTGATTAGTGTTGAAGAGCAAGGCTCTTTATGGCATATGCGCTACCCAATTACTGGCACTGATGAAGTAATGGTAGTTGCTACAACACGCCCTGAAACAATGCTTGGTGACAGTGCTGTCGCCGTTCATCCTGATGATGCTCGTTATAGTCATCTTATTGGCAAGACGATTGACCTACCACTAACAACAAGAAAAATCACTATTATTGCCGATGATTACGTTGACATGGAGTTTGGTACAGGTTGTGTAAAAATCACCCCTGCTCACGACTTTAACGACTATGAAATGGGTCAGCGTCATGATCTAGAAGTGATCAATATTCTAACGGATGATGCCAAAATTAATGATACCGTTCCAAGCGCTTACACAGGCATGGATCGATTTGTCGCTAGAAAACAAATCATTAAAGATTTAGATGAGCAAGGCTTATTAGAAAAAATTGAACCACATAAACTAATGGTGCCTCGTGGCGATAGAACCGACGCGGTAATTGAGCCATACATGACGGACCAATGGTTTGTGAAGATTGCACCATTGGCAGGACCTGCTATTGACGCGGTAAAAAACGGCGACATTCGCTTTATTCCTGAGAATTGGAACAAAACTTATTTCAACTGGATGGACAACATTCAAGATTGGTGTATTTCTAGACAAATCTGGTGGGGTCATCGTATCCCTGCTTGGTATGACGACCAGGGCAATATCTTTGTTGCTAATACTGAAGAAGAGGCGCAAGCGCAAGCTGGTGAAGGTGTTAAATTAACACAAGATACTGACGTACTAGATACTTGGTTTTCTTCAGCGCTTTGGCCTTTTTCAACACTAGGTTGGCCTGAAAAAACACCAGATTTAGCTCGCTTCTATCCAACCGATGTATTGGTTACTGGCTTTGATATCATTTTCTTCTGGGTGGCCAGAATGATTATGTTTGGCTTGAAATTTACTGGTGAAGTGCCTTTTAAAGATATTTACATCACTGGCCTTATTAAAGATGGACAAGGACAAAAAATGTCCAAATCCAAAGGTAATGTACTTGACCCTATTGATCTTATTGACGGTATTTCTCTAGAAGATCTACTTGAAAAAAGAACGCAAGGCATGATGCAGCCAAAAATGGCTAAAAAAATCAAGAAGCAGACTGAACAAGAGTTTACTGATGGTATTCCTGCTTTTGGTACTGACGCACTTAGATTTACGTTTGCCGCTTTAGCTTCATTTGGTCGTGATATCAAATTTGATTTAAAGCGTGTTGAAGGTTATCGTAATTTCTGTAATAAACTTTGGAATGCATCACGCTTCGTACTGATGAATCTTGAAGGCGAGACCATCAATACAGCGGCGCCACTATCCACTGCAGATAAGTGGATTTTGTCACGCTTGCAAGACACTAAAAAGAATGTTGAAAAACACCTAAAAGACTACCGTCTTGATTTAATGAGTCAAGAATTGTATGAGTTTGTTTGGCATGACTATTGTGATTGGTACCTAGAGCTATCTAAGCCACTATTACAAGACGACAACACCAAGGCTGGCACACAAGCAACATTAATTAAAGTTCTTGATGAAATGATCACTCTACTGCACCCGATTATTCCATTCATCACTGAAGAGATTTTTGAACAGTGTAATACAATTACTGGCAAAGATAGCATTAGCCTAATGACACAATCTTATCCAGAGGTTGATCAAGATCTATGCTCTACAGAATCTGAAAGTGAAATCAACTGGCTACAAACTTTTATTCTAGGCATTAGGAAAATTCGTGGAGAAATGAACATTCCACCTTCTAAGCCGTTACCCTGCTTTGTGCAAAACTTTAACGCCACTGATGAAGCTTACTTGCAAAAAAATGCAAATATCTTGAATGTATTGGCCAAAATGGATACCATTGAAAAACTTAGCACTACTGACGAAGCGCCAGAATCAGCTATGGCGCTAGTGGGTGAAATGAAGATTTTAATTCCATTAGCGGGGTTAATCGACAAAGACCAAGAAATTGCACGTCTTAACAAGGAAATTGAAAAACTTGAAAAGCAAAAAATGCAATTTGAGGGTAAGCTGAATAATGAAAAATTCACCTCTGGTGCGCCAGAAGCCATTGTCAATGTAGAGCGTGAAAGACTATCTGCAACGTTGGGTGCTATTAAAGACCTTAACGAGCAACTGGAGAAAATTTCAAGCCTGTAATGATGAAGCTTAAACACCTGACAATCTCTTTACTAATGCTAAGCTCATTGGCTAGCGCCCAATCATTTGTTTATATTACTGATCAAGTAGATATTCCAATGCGTGCTGAAAAAACTTTTGATGATAATATTGTGCGCTCTCTTCCATCAGGCTCTAAGTTGGCTATTTTGCAAGCCACAGAAGATGGCTGGACTCAAGTTAAATTTGAAAGCTCAACAGGTTGGATCATTTCTCGTTACTTATCTAACAATCCACCTGCTAGAGTGCGATTAGAAAAACTTAGGCAAACGTACAACGCCAACAAGCTTTTAATTGCTAAACTGGCCAAAAGAAAAACTGAGCTTGAGTCTGAAGTTCAGGCGTTAAAAGTTAAAAACACTAAGCTGTCAATTCAAACCAGTAAATCAAAAGCTGAAAAAGAACACATTGAACAGGTTTATAAAGATGCTTTGAAATTAGAACACGCTAACGAGAAATTCATCACCGAAAATTTACAGTTAAAAACTGAAATTCAATTACTTAAAAACAACAATACCGCTACCGAAGAATCCAGCTCTAGAAACTGGTTTTTCACGGGCAGTATTGTCTTATTCTTTGGAATCTTAATTGGTTTTATTTTTCCAAACTTTGTCAACCGTAGGAGATATTAAATGAAATTACTAAAAACCGCACTAACATTTGACGATGTTTTATTAGTACCGGCACACTCAACCACAATGCCAAAAGAAGTTAGCATGAATACTCAGCTGACTAAAAATATCAGCCTGAATACTCCTATTCTTTCTGCAGCGATGGATACGGTAACCGAAGCTAAATTAGCCATTACTATGGCCCAAGAAGGTGGCATTGGTATTATTCATAAAAATATGTCTATTGATGAGCAGGCTAACGAAGTAAGAAAGGTTAAGCGCTACGAATCAGGCATTATCCGTGATCCTATTACAATTGGATCTAAAGCAACGGTTCAAGATGTTTTTGACTTGCAAAAGCAACATAAAATTTCTGCCCTTCCTGTGGTTGATGGCAATATTATTGTTGGCATGATTACCAGTCGCGATGTTCGTTTTGAAACAAACCTGAACGAAACAGTAGCTAATTTAATGACACCTCAAGAAAAGTTAATCACAGTTAAGGAAGGAATTGAGATGTCAGAGGTGCGTGCACTTCTACAGCAGCACCGTATTGAGCGTGTTGTTATTACTGACGAAAAATTTAACCTACAAGGCATGATCACCGTTCGTGATATTCAAAAATCGAGTGACTACCCTAACGCCTGTAAAGATTCACAAGAGCAACTTCGTGTTGGTGCAGCTGTAGGTGTTGCAACAGGAACAGGTGCAAGAATTGATGCATTAGTTGAAGCTGGTGTCGATGTTATTGTTATCGATACAGCTCACGGTCACTCTCAAGGCGTTTTAGATCGAGTTAAAAAGACAAAAATTAAACATCCAAATTTAGACATTATTGCTGGCAATATCGCCACTGGCGCCGCTGCATTAGATCTTGTTAAAGCTGGTGCAGACTGTGTAAAGGTAGGTATTGGTCCTGGTAGTATCTGTACCACTCGTATCGTTTCAGGTGTTGGTGTTCCACAAATTACAGCTATTTCAGATGTTGCTGATGCACTTAAAGACAGTGGCGTTCCATTAATTGCTGATGGTGGTATTCGCTATTCAGGTGATATTGCCAAAGCATTTGCTGCAGGTGCTTATTCTGTCATGCTTGGCTCAATGTTAGCGGGTACAGAGGAATCTCCAGGTGAGATCGAGCTTTACCAAGGTCGAGCTTATAAGTCTTATCGTGGCATGGGCTCTATTGGCGCAATGAATCAAGCTCATGGATCTTCAGATCGCTACTTCCAGTCTGATTCAAAAGCAGATAAATTAGTACCAGAAGGTATTGAGGGTCGCGTTGCATTTAAAGGTTCTATACGCCCTATCATTCACCAAATGGTTGGTGGCGTAAGATCTTCAATGGGCTACACTGGCTGTGAAACATTAGAAAAAATGCGCACAACTGCAGAGTTTGTCCAGGTAACTTCAGCAGGTATGGTTGAGTCACACGTACATGATGTTTCAATTACTAAAGAAGCGCCTAACTACCACCAATAACTCATAATATTTAGAAAGGATAATTCTGACATGCAGCTGATTGGCCAATACCAAAATCCTGGATACGAAACCGTTGCTGATGGTGTTATGGACTTCTTTAATCGTCGTCAAGATCTCCAAAGACCGGGAATTGCTTTTGGTCCAGACGGTAATAATGCAGAGCCTGCCAAAGTATCGACAGACATTAGTCTCGTGGCAATAAGTAAATCTGACCCTGAAGCATTTGCACTGTCAGATATAATTGTACGTGGTGTAACAGCTGCGCTAGATCACTACCTACAGAAGCGCCCAATGTTTAAACAAGTTTGCCCTGAGCAAGAGCTATTTGTGATGCCAATATTTAATATACAGCGTTACGCCCCTGGTGAAGGGTTTCGCCAATGGCACTGTGACTGGACAATTAGCGACGAGGTCACCGAGCCAGGAAATCGAGTTCTTGCATGGATTTTATACTGTGATTCTGTGGAAGAGGCAGGAACAGAATTTCACTGGCAGGATCATCATGAAGAAGCACAGCGAGGAAAGTTAGTCATCTTTCCAGCCTCACCCTCTCACATCCATCGAGGTAGAGTGAATAATGAGAAAAGTAAAACCATTGCAACTGGATGGATTAATGCTGGCACGCGCGAAGGATTTTTAAAGCGTCTAGCTAAAGATTGAGCTAGGGACAAGAGAAGCAAAACTTATGATACGTTTCGGCAAAATATCTGAACAAGAGTTTTTGGCTGATTACTGGCAGAAAAAACCTTTGCTTATCAAGCAAGCATTGTCTAATTTCATCTCTCCAGTTACGCCTGATGAGTTAGCGGGGCTTTCTCTAGAAGAGGAGTTTGAATCACGCCTCATTACAGGATCGACTACTGATCAACAATGGTCATTAAGCGAAGGGCCATTTCAAGAGAATGATTTTTCAAATTTATCTGAAAACAACTGGACCTTACTGGTTCAGGGTGTTGATCGCTTTATTCCTGAAATTGAAGACTTGATCGCTCATTTTGATTTCATTCCGCGCTGGCGCTTTGATGATGTCATGATCTCTTATGCTGCCAAAGGTGGGAGTGTTGGCCCTCATTTTGATTTCTACGATGTGTTTTTACTTCAAGGTAGTGGTTCTCGGCGCTGGACGCTTAGCAATAAAAACTGCCATTTGGATAATTACTTAAAAGACGTTCCACTTAGAATTATGGATAAGTTCACCTCAGAGCAAGTGTTTGATGTTGAGCCTGGAGATGTTTTATATGTCCCACCAAAAGTGGCTCACCATGGGGTTAGTCTAGATGAAAATTGCACCACCCTATCTTTTGGTTATCGATCTTATAGTCATCAAGAGATGTTTAAAGACTTACCCCAAAGCAATCCTAATGATTATTATCAAGATCCAATCTGGACTAATAACCAAACTCCCGCATTAATTCCTAAATCAGCTTTTAAAGTGGCCAATGATATTTCTGAAATTTCTGCAGCTGATTTTGCAAAATTTGTCACTAAACTTGACAACTTAGATCAAAAAATATTACAGCAATTTGAATATCAGCAACAAGAGCTTGAATTTAATGCCGATACAATATATCGTCTACATTCTGTTTGTAAAATTGCCTATATAGAAATTAACAATAAAATACAATGTTTTGTTAATGGCACCTTGTTAGATGATCATTCTATTGACAAAAATACTTTAATAAATTTTTGCAATCAAAGACAATTATCCTCAATTAAACATCTCACTCTTTCCCAGCGTTTGTTTGAACTAAATCTTGTTGAAGATATACAATCTGACTAATGCCAATTTACGTTGTTTTTTTATCTGTAGTAGCAATTTGGTCAACCACACCACTGGCAATTCAATGGTCAACATTAGGCTCAAGCTTTAGTTTTAGTGTTGCCAGCAGAATGCTCATTGGTTTGGCTATTTGCATTGTACTACTGACAATCCAGCAGAAAAAACTACCTATGCATAGGCAAGCATTGATTAATTACCTATACGCAGGCGCTGGTATTTTTATCACCATGAGTTTGGTTTACTATTCAGCGCTCAGTATTCCTTCTGGACTGATTTCTGTCGTATTTGGACTAACCCCAATTATTACTGGCGTCTTTGCGTTATTTTTACTTAAAGACAGATTCTTTTCACTCAGCAAGGCGGGCGGCCTTCTATTGGGATTATTGGGCTTATTCACAATTTTTAAACATTCATTTTCTATTGCGGAAACGCTGCTTACAGGTCTTTTGAGTGTCACTCTTGCCATGACCTTTCAAGCATTTATTTCCGTTAAACTTAAACAAATAAACGCTCACACATCAGCACTTGAAACCACCACTGGCGCTCTATTGGTTAGCGTGCCACTATTCATCCTTAGTTGGATTATGCTTGGTGGAGAGGTTCCAGAGACCAGTCTAAAGGCTAGTTTATCAATTGGATATTTGGCAATTTTTGGCTCTGTAATAGGCTTTATGTCATATTACTATCTAATCAAACATGCTAGTGTTCAAGTAGTAGGTATCGTGCCTTTGTTAACCCCTGTATTTGCCCTGTTACTCGGATCAACCTTAAACCATGAGCATATTACCTTAACGCAGTTTTTCGGTATAACTTTGGTATTGTCAGGGTTACTTGTGTATGAATATGGCCCAAAGAAAATACCTAAATCTATTTCAACTCTTTAGTTTATCTAGTTTTTGCTCTATTCTAACAAGTCTATCACGAAGATCGATATCTTGCTCTGAGAGCTCGGTGTTATTTTCTGCCTGCATTTTTTCAATCACAATGCCAATCATCATGTTTAAGAATACAAACGCATTAAAGAATATAAATGACAAATAGTAAACCCATGACCACGGATATACCGCCATGGTTTCGTACATAACATCCGTCCAATCTTCAAAGGTAACCACTCTAAACAAGGTCAGCATTGCGATGGCTATATCACCCCAAAGCACTTCATTGATAGACTCAAATATAAAACTACCAATTGCTGCGTACATATAAAACAATATAAACATTAGTAATAGTACATATCCCATTGCCGGCAAAGCCTTGATTAAAGCAGATACCAGCTTGCGTAATTCTGGGATTGCGCTAATCAATCTTAACACCCTGAAGATTCTAATTAATCTTGCCAGTAGCGCATATTCACTTTGATCAATCGGAATGATGCTTACTACAACAATTATGGTGTCAAAAATATTCCAACCATTATGGAAAAATCTTTTTTTATTCTCGGTTGTTGCAAATCGAATAATAATTTCAACCAAAAAGAAAACTGTAACTGCCACATCCATTATTTGAAGTACAAACAAATAATCTGGGTTAATATCGTATGTCTTTACACCTATTAAAAGTGATGAGACAATAATGACACTAATAACAGCAAATTCAAACGCTTTGTTATTGTGTAGCTTTACTAAAGCATTTTTTATTGCATTTAAATTCATTCTAAGCGTTTTAATTATTTGTGCGTTAAGGCTAGTTAAAAACAAATGTCTTTAACAGATTATAATAAATGATTGAAAATTACCGTAAAAAAAACCGCTAATAAAAGCGGCTTTAAAAACTACTTTCGATTTAAGACCGGTGAGTCAAACTTCAACCCTTCCCAGCCATAAGTTATAAAATTTCGAATATTTCCATGGGAGTCGCTCTCTGGCGTATTCAGCACTTCTTGATAATACTGACCAAAACAGTGAAGCGTTTCTAATTGAGTTAACTGATGAATGGCTGCAAAACAAAATAGTTTGGCGCTACCTTGATTTTCTTCAGAGCTATTGACAACCTCACCGTTAGTAAATCCTGCCGGTGTGTATTCATAATCGTCTTCAATCAATGAAATCAAATCCTCGAATTTCATTGTTGCGCCTGACCTTAGCTTTTCTAAATATTCCTCTTGCATCGCTCCCATTCTCCTCTTTTTTATAAACTTATGCCTTATACCGTCATTGGATTTGGCTTGTTGATATTTATACCGTATTTTTCAATGGCTTGTGCAACAACCGAAGTATCCATCTCACCTTCATCAACCAGCGCCTTAAGGGCTGCTAGAACAACGTAATTTGCATCAACTTCAAAGAAATCTCTTAACGCTTCACGTGAATCTGAGCGACCAAAACCATCTGTACCCAGCACTTCATAGCGATTAGGCACATACTTACGTACTTGCTCAGCATAGTTACGCATGTAATCAGTTGCAACAATAACTGGACCCTTTGCATTTTCTAAACATTGAGTAATATATGGCACTGCAGGTGTTTCAGTACTGAAACGATTAACACGATCAACCGCTTGCGCTTCACGCGTTAATTCATTAAAACTGGTTACTGACCAAACATCAGACTTAACATTCCAATCATTGGCTAGCATTTCTGCGGCTTTTTCCACTTCTCTTAAAATAGTGCCCGAGCCCATAAGCTGAACTTGCTTATCACCTTCGCCAACCGACTTCAGCATGTACATACCTTTAATAATTCCTTCTTCAGAATTTTCAGGCATCGCTGGATGTGCGTAAAGCTCATTCATAGTAGTAATGTAATAGAAAATATTTTCATGTTTCTCATACATTCTTTCAATACCACTACGCACAATTACTGCCAACTCAAATGCATAGGTTGGGTCATATGAAATACAGTTTGGAATGGTATTTGCCACTAAGTGTGAATCGCCATCTTGATGCTGCAAGCCTTCACCATTAAGTGTTGTACGTCCTGCTGTGCCACCAATCAGGAAGCCTTTAGCCTGCATATCACCCGCAGCCCAAGCTAGATCACCAACACGTTGGAAACCAAACTTAGAGTAATAAATATAGAATGGAATCATGGTGGTATTGTGAGTGGCATACGAAGTCGCTGCAGCAATCCAATCAGAGATTGCACCCGCTTCATTAATACCCTCTTGCAATACTTGACCCTTCTTATCTTCCTTGTACCACATTACCTTGTCAGAATCTTCTGGCTGGTAAAGCTGGCCAGATGCTGAGTAAATACCCAACTGTCTAAATAAACCTTCCATGCCAAATGTACGTGCTTCATCAGGAATGATTGGCACAATCTTAGGACCTAATGTCTTGTCACGTACCAATAATGTCATGATGCGATTAAGCGCCATTGTCGTAGACATTTCACGATCACCACTTGACTTAAGTAACGCCTCAAAAACACTTAGCTCTGGCGTTGGTAATGTTTCCAAATCAAATGAGCGAATTGGTAATGAGCCGCCCAACTTTTCGCGTCGAGCATTCATGTAAGTCATCTCTTCACTATCAGCCGCCGGCTTGTAGAAATTTAATTCTTTAACATCTGCATCTGTCACTGGAATATTAAAACGCTTAGCAAAAATTTCAACTTGCTCTAAACCCAGCTTCTTTTGTGAGTGCGTGGTATTTTGACCTTCTCCCGCTTCACCCATGCCGTAACCTTTGACAGTTTTAGCCAGGATAACCGTTGGTTTATCGCTACATGCTTTGGCTGCGTGGTACGCTTGAAATACTTTGTTTAGATCGTGGCCACCACGATTAAGATGATAAATTTCATCATCACTCATGTGTTCAACCATGGTTAATAATTCTGGATACTTTCCAAAGAAATGCTTACGCACATAAGCACCATCTTTTGCTTTATAAGCCTGATACTCACCATCAACAACTTCTTCCATGCGTTTTCTAAGTAAGCCATTAGTATCTTTATCTAGTAACTCGTCCCACTTAGCGCCCCAAATAACTTTAATTACATTCCAGCCCGCACCACGGAACATACCTTCAAGTTCTTGAATGATTTTTCCATTGCCGCGAACAGGGCCGTCTAAACGCTGTAAATTACAGTTAATAACAAATATCAAGTTATCTAACTTTTCACGTCCAGCCATAGAAATAGCGCCTAATGACTCCGGCTCATCGGTCTCACCATCACCTAAATATGCCCAAACTGTACGCTTGTCAGTTTGTTTGATTTCACGATGATGAAGATACTTCATGAATCGAGCTTGGTAAATCGCCATAATTGGACCAAGACCCATAGATACTGTTGGGAACTGCCAGAAATCAGGCATTAACCATGGATGCGGGTAAGAACTCAAACCCTCTTTGCCAACTTCTTGACGGAATTTAAGCATTTGATCTTCAGTAATTCTTCCTTCTAAATAAGCACGAGAATAGATACCAGGAGAGATGTGACCTTGGAAGAAGATTAAATCTGCACCTTGCTCTGCATCAGGGCCGCGATAAAAATGATTAAAACCAACTTCATACAAAGTTGCACTTGATGCAAATGAAGCGATATGGCCACCTAATTCATAAGGCAGTTGGTTGGCTTTAACAACCATTACCATAGCATTCCAGCGAACAATCGCAGAAATTCTATCTTCAATATCAACATTAATATCTGTTGCTATTTCTTTTTCTACAGCAATACTATTAAGATAAGCGGTATTAACACCTGACGGCAAATCCATGCCTTCTTTGTGTGCCATATCCATAAGCTGATTAAGCAAGAATTTTGCACGATCACTACCCTCGACACGAGCTACTGATTTAAAGGCTTCTAGCCATTCTTGGGTTTCTAAAGGATCTAAGTCTTGACCTGGCATAATGTAAGTTTTTAATATATAAAATTACATCGATTATCCCAAAAATATGCCACTTTATAGCGTTACTTTATAAAATATTTTGTTAATATTAATGAGCCAATAAAACCCGAAAAACCAAATACAATTTGCCAAAATTCATTTTCTGGAAAATAAGCCAAGCCTAAACCTGAGCCAGCAAACAATGCTAACAATGGAACGATATACAATTGAAAAGCTCGCCAAAATAATTCTGAAGCAGAAATCTCTAAAGTAACCACATCACCAATCGCCACCCCCGCTTGTAATGGTTTGCTGAAAACTGAATAATGATCAAAATAATTAGCCAATATTCCTGTGCCACATGCACCACTTGCTGAACAGCCGGTACAGCCACCCGAACGATTAACCTTTAGTATCATGGCTTGATTTTCAATTTCGATTACTTCAAATTTTTCTTTCATTGCGCTTAAAATGAATCATTTATATATTTCTTATTTTATCAATTTATGAGCATCTCTCAATCAATCTTTAAAGCTTACGATATTCGTGGCATAGTCGAACAAGAATTAACACCAGAAGTCGTCAAACTGATTGGTCTAGCCATTGGTAGCGAATCTATTGCTAAGGGCGAACGTGGCGTTGTGGTTGGTCGAGATGGACGTCTTAGTGGCTTGGATTTAATGCAAGCCTTAAAAACAGGCCTTAAAGAAAGCGGCTGTCATGTGGTTGATATTGGCATGGTGCCAACACCATTAGTATATTTTTCTACTTACACCAAAGCAGCCAGCTCAGGTGTTATGATCACAGGATCTCACAATCCACCAGAATACAACGGCTTTAAAATTATGATTGCTGGCGAGACATTATCAGGTGATCGCATCCAAGAATTGTATCAGCGCATTCAAAATAACGATTTTAATTCAGGCCATGGAACATCAACCAAAGTTGATATTGAGCAAGACTACATCGATCGAGTTCAGTCCGATATTAAGCTAGATAAACCACTTCACATTGTGGTGGATTGTGGCAATGGTGTAGCGGGCAACATTGCACCTAAATTATTTGAACAACTTGGAGCAAAAGTTACCAAGCTATTTTGCTTAATTGATGGCAACTTCCCTAATCACCACCCCGACCCATCCAAATTACACAATCTTGAAGATATTATCAAAGAGGTGATCGACACCGGTGCTGACATGGGCTTTGCATTTGATGGCGATGGCGATCGACTTGGTCTTATCGACAACAAAGGTAATGTTATTTGGGCGGATCGTCAGATGATTTTATATTCTCGCGATATTCTTAGTCGAAATCCTGGTGCAAAAATTGTGTTTGACGTAAAGTGTTCATCATTACTACCAAAAGATATTTCTGAACATGGTGGTGAGCCAATTATGTCACGCACTGGCCATAGCTTTATTAAAGCCAAACTTAAAGAAACTAATGCAGCACTCGGCGGAGAAATGAGTGGCCATATTTTCTTTAAAGAACGTTGGTATGGATTTGATGATGCACTCTACACCGGTGCACGATTACTAGAAATAATGTCAAAAACAGATCAAACTTGTGAGCAAGTGTTTGCCAATTTACCAGATAGTATTAACACACCAGAAATTAACATTCACTTTGATCAGCAAGGTGATCAATTTAAAGCCATGGATAAGCTGGCAGAAAATGTGGATTTTGAAGGGGCTAATATTATCACCATTGATGGTGTTCGAGTTGATTATCCAAACGGCTGGGGTTTGGTTCGCCCTTCTAACACTACGCCTTGCTTAGTATTACGCTTTGAGGCAGATAACCAACAAACGCTAGAAGAGATTCAAGAAAAATTCAGAATTTGGCTTAAAGCCAACAATATCTCTACTGAAGATTTTTAATTATAATTATTTGCAATATTTTTATATAAATAGTTATAATTTAACAATATTCTGTTAAAAATTGATCTTTTTAGACTTAAATGTTATATTTTTATAAGTTTATCTATAAAAATTCAGCTTATTTAGCGGTTATTTTGATTGTTTGTTTAGTTTTATAGAGATATTTTTTAAATTTTATTTAAAAAATTTAGAAAATACTGTTTTTTCTTGTTTAGAGGTGATATTGTAGTCAACCTCTTTATAACTAAAAGACAGTTTATGAGCGTGAAGCATCAGTCTATTTGCACCCGTGAATTTGAGTCTTTTTTCATCTGACAAGGTTTTGCACAAATATTCATTGGCAATTGACTCATTAACACCGTAAATCGGATCTCCGATAATACTATGCCCTACTGAATCAAGATGCACTCTTATTTGGTGCTGTCTTCCAGTAACCGGAATAGCTTTAACCATTGTGGTTTGATTGCTTTCATTAAATTTTAAAGGATGGATAAAGGTTTTAGATTGCTTTCCTGCTTCGCTATCGCAAGTCATTTTCATTCTAATATTACTATCAGCCTTTGAAATAGGCTTTTCAATGGTTAAATCGGTTAACACTTGACCCCTCACTAAGGCTAGATATTCCTTGTTATATTGCCTGTGCTCAAACATCATTTTTAGCTGTCGACTAGATTGTTTATTTTTAGCGACCAATACTAAACCAGACGTTTCAGCATCTATTCGATGCGCCAAACTTGCCTCATCACCAAAAAAATATCTAACTTCATCCAATAAACAATATTCTGTGGTTTTACGAGTTGGGTGCACCATAACACCGCTAGGCTTATCAAAAACGGCAAAATCTGGTGTTTCAAATATAGGCTTTAAACCTCTTGAATGCCCTTCAAATACAGCTACTTGAATGGTTTGACAATTAATTGTATCGCCATTTTTTAAAATATTGTTTTGGTCGTCAAAAACTCTATTTTTAGATAATAATTTTTGTGACTGAGATCCAGATAAGTCAGTATTATTGATCAAAAAATGCTGGATTTTTTCACCTTGAATGGCTGGATATTGCTTTAGGACAAAAGGCATTAGAAGATATTAGGTTTGCATTTAAAAACTAAACAGTCAAAGAGGCTAGACCCAAAAAAGCCACGAAGCCAATGACATCAGTAATGGTTGTTAGAATGACACCACCTGCCAAAGCAGGATCAATTTTAAATTTAATCAATAACGAAGGTAAAAAAGCACCTGAAAATGCTGCGAAAATTAAGTTAACGATAATTGCTGCCGCAATCACCAAACTTAAGACCAGGTCTGCAAACCACAAGTAAGTAGCAAGTCCAATTACAACAGACCACAACACACCATTCAAAAATCCAATGGCAACCTCTTTATTCATTAATACTTTAAGATTTGAGTGTGTCACCCTACCTGTGGCAATACCACGAGTAACTAAAATAAGGGTTTGTGTGCCGGCAATACCACCCATCGAAGCAACCACCGGCATCAGAATAGCTAGTGCGATTTTTTCTTGCAATGTTGCCTCAAATAGTCCAATAAAAAATACTGCAATAAAGACTGTGATCAAGTTAACACCCAACCAGATACTACGACTTTTAGTACTTTCAATCACAGGTGCAAATACATCATCCTCTTCATCCAAACCCGCCATAGACATCACTGAATGTTCAGCTTCATCACGAATAACATCAACCACATCGTCAATCGTAATACGACCAATAAGCTGATTATTCTCATCCACAACCGGCGCGGAAATTAGATCTCGTTGCTCAAACAAACTAGCCACGTCTGCCTCTAATGCATCAGCCAAAATTGGTTTGTGATCATTGTTAATGAGTGGTTTGATGGCCTGCTTTGATTCATTCGTTAACAAAGTAGAGATATGTATGGCGCCAATATATTGATAAGAGCGATCTACTACAAAAATTTGATCGGTATCGATTGGCATTTTTTTTAATAATCGTAAATAACGAATAACCGTTCGCACATTGACATCATCACGCACAGTAATAATATCAATATTCATCAATCCACCAGCTGAATCTTCTGGATAAGACAACACCTTTCTCAAATGAACTCGATGCTTATGATCAAGTGTTAATAACAAATTATGGAGTGCTTTTTCAGGAAGCTCTGGCACAATATCAGCCAAATCATCCATGTCTAGACCTTCGGTAGCCTTAACAATATCCGTAACACTCATCTCGTTCAATAATTGAGATAGCACATCTTCACTCAAATCCTTAAGAATGTCACCTTGTGTAGCACTGTCAATATTCAACCAAAGCTCTACTCGATCTTTTGGTGGTACACTTTCTAATAAGCGTGCGATTTCAGCCGAGTGTAAAGTGGAAAGTTGAGAGGTGGCCTCTTCATACAAAGAAGCCTCCAAAGATATCATTAATCTTTGAAGGCATTCCTTGAAAGAAGTGCTATCGACTTCTGACATGAGCTATGTGCTCCTTAATAATTAAGACTTTAAAAAGCCAAAATAGGGTTAATTCTTTCTATGATCGTTTAGTTTTTCTTTGTGCTTTCTAATTTGCGCATCTAGCTTGTTAACCATTTGGTCAATAGATGTATACATATCATTACTTTCCGCCTTGGCGAATAAATCAGCACCACTGACATGAATAGTCGCTTCTGCGATTTGCACGTCTTTTTCAATTTCTAAAATCATATTAATGTTGATAACATGATCAAAATGATGTTTAATTTTAGCTAACTTTTCTTCAGAATGCTGCTTGATTGCATTGGTAATATCAAGATGGTGGCCAGAAATACTTAATTGCATGTACGCTCCTTAGTTATTGATAAATTTCAAGTCTATTGTGACACAACTTTGCTAGTGCTATATGAGTATTTATAAGCTTTATGGACAAATAAAAAGCTTCACAAATTCACTTTTATGTATATAATAGTTGTTTTAGTTATTCAATATTTAGGAGATAAAAATGGACGCAACTGATCAAAGATCTAACGAATTAAGCGCAAAGAAAATTGCTCTACAAGAAACTTTTAAAATGCATACAGCAGAAAATGGCTTTTCATACGAAGAGTGGATTAACCCTTCAGCTGGTTCATTTTATGAAAGCTACAAGCAAGATTTAGCTGATATCGACAACGAATTAGCACCAGCGATTACTTATCAGTCTTAAATAATTTTCGATTGATAGATAAAAGCCCCGTTAGGGGCTTTTTTGTTTTAAAGGAATAAATAAAATGTCCTATTTAATGTCTAATTACCTACCGCTAGATGTCACTTTTATTAAGGGCGATGGCTGTTATTTAACTGATGATAAAGGTGACCAATACCTTGATGCACTTTGTGGTGTTGGTGTTACAGGGCTTGGACATTCTCACCCAGAGATCTCTAAGGCAATTCAATCTCAAGCTCAACAGTTACTTCACACAAGTAACTGGTATCACATAGCTCACCAGGAAACTCTAGCTGAAGTGTTATGTAAGTTATCCAACATGGATAATGCCTTTTTTGGTAATTCAGGTGCAGAGGCCAACGAAGCAGCCATTAAGATCGCTCGCTTACACGCTCAAACTAACAATATTGATTCGCCTGTTATCTTAACTGCTACCCAAAGTTTTCATGGTCGCACTATGGCTACCTTATCTGCAACTGGAAACCCTAAAGTTCAGGCTGGATTTTCACCCTTGTTGAGTGAATTTATTCATGTTGAGTTTAATAATATTGAAGCCATTCAACAGCATAAAGAGAATAACAACATTGTTGCAGTTATGCTTGAGCCTATCCAAGGGGAAAGTGGCGTTATCATTCCTAATGATGATTATTTAAACCAAGTTCAAGAAATTTGCCAAAAAAATAATTGGCTGTTAATTCTTGATGAAGTGCAAACAGGCATTGGCAGAACCGGCAAGATGTTTGCACATCAATATAACAATATTACTCCAGACATCCTAACACTAGCCAAGGGCTTGGGTAATGGCGTGCCAATCGGTGCATGCCTGGCTAAAGGCAAAGCGGCTAAGTTATTAACACCAGGCACACATGGGTCAACATTTGGCGGCAACCCTTTAGTTTGTCGTACTGCGTTAACCGTATTAGAGGTTATCAAACAAGATAACATTCTAGATAATGTTAATCAAATGAGTGATTATATTTCTACAGGCTTTATTCAAGCACTAAAAAATGTTAAGACTGTTAAGGAGATACGAGCCAAAGGACTAATGATAGCTATTGAGCTAGATCAAGATTGCAGTCAATTGTTACAACTAGCATTAGACAATAAGCTCTTGATCAATATAACCGGCCAATCCATACGACTATTACCACCGCTTATTCTAAATAAAGATCAAGCCGACACAATAATTAAAACTGTTTGTACATTGATAAAATCTTTGTAAATTGAGGAAAATATAATGAAACACTTTATCAATTTAGACGACCTATCCACTGAAGATCTTAATAGTATTATTGATAATGCCATTGCTTTAAAAAAACAGCATAAAGCTGGCGAAATCAACGAGTCACTCAAAAATAAAACACTAGCAATGATTTTTGACAAATCTTCAACGCGTACTCGCGTGTCATTTGAAGCTGGCATGGCACAACTTGGTGGGCACGCCCTGTTCTTGTCTGATCGTGACATCCAATTAGGACGTGGCGAGCCAACAACTGACACTGCGATCGTAATCAGCTCAATGGTTGATATTATCATGATGAGGGTCTCTTCTCATGACACTATCAATACATTTGCCTCTAATGGCTCTGTGCCGATTATTAATGCACTTAGCGATGAATCTCATCCGTGTCAGTTGCTAGCTGACATGATGACCTACAATGAACACAAAGGCTCAATTCAAGGAAAAACTGTCGCTTGGATTGGTGATGGCAATAATATGTGTCACACTTATATGCAAGCTGCAAAAGCATTTGGATTTACACTAAATATAGCAACACCTGTAGATTATGAACCTGATCAAACCTTTGTTAACAATTACCAGGATCATATTGCATTATTCAATAATGCCAAACAAGCGTGCCATAATGCAGATTTAGTTGTGACTGATGTATGGGCATCGATGGGTCAGGAAGACGAGCAAGCTAAACGTGAAATAGCCTTTAAAGAATTTCAAGTCAATCAAGATTTAATGAATGCTTCAAATTCAGGTGCTGTATTTATGCATTGTTTGCCTGCTCATCGCGGAGAAGAGGTCTCAGCAGAGGTGATTGATGGCAATCAAAGCTTAGTGTGGCATGAGGCTGAAAATCGACTACATGCACAAAAATCTTTACTGCTTTATTTATTAAGCTAACAACTACTTGTCAAGACTTTTCATTGCCTCTTGATAAAATTTTACCCCGCGTTCAATTTTTTCTCGACCGCGAGATTCACGCCAACGATTAGTGTCTCTTAACGAATATACACAGCCACAATATTCCTGTTGGTAAAATTCTTCACGTTTTGACAACTCAAGCATTCTAGATGAGCCACCCTGTTTGCGCCAATTAAAATCCCAATAAGTAATTCCTTCATAAGGATTAGCGGCTCGAGCACCACAACCATTAATTTGACCCATGTCTTTCCAGCGGGAAATTCCCAGTGTGGATGATATTAAATCAAAGCCATTGTCTTTGGCATATTGTGCAGTTGCTTCAAATCTCATATCAAAACAACTTGTACAGCGAGCACCGCGTTCAGGTTCGTCTTCTTGGCCTTTTGTGCGATCAAACCAGTTGTCTTTATCATAATCAGCATCAATAAAGTCCATGCCTAATTTTTGCGCAAAACGAATGTTTTCTTCTTTGCGTAATTCGTATTCTTCTTTAGGGTGGATATTCGGATTATAGAAAAAAATAGTAGTGTCAATTTTTGATATAGCCAATGCTTCCATGATTTCACCTGCACAGGGTGCACAACATGAATGCATTAATAATTTTTTCTCGCCATTGGGTGTGGTTAGCATTGGTCGATCGTAACCGGACAAACTATAATCTACACTAGACATTTTTTTACCTGTTTTAACACTTCCCATGCCTCGCGCTTAAATTGATCATTTTTTAAAACTTCACTAGGATGAAGTATATTAAAAACACCTTTTTTAGTCAACGTTAAACGCTGATCTGTTAACAATATAGCAGATGCATCATAGATGGAAATTTTTTGGATAAACGTATCGGGAGTAGCTTTAATACATACAACCTGATCTTCTTGCAATCCAATTGCGCCAAGCATTTTAAATAAAAATACCTGAGCTTCACCAGTATGACAGATAGAGTCTTGAGAATCCATTTCTACCACCAAGCACTTAATACTTGTTAGCTTAACTTGCTTTACAGGGTTTTCTTGCGCGCAATGAAGATACTCAGGGATATTAAGCGCATTTAGATATTGTGACCTAACTGACAGCATTAAATTTGAGGATGCGCCCTATTTGTAGCAGCTATCACCTTATTAAGCGCATGAATATAAGCTTTTGCACTTGCGCTAATAATATCTGTGTCAGTACCCTGTCCATTAATAATTCGCCCTTCATGCTCTAAGCGAACATTAACTTCACCCAAAGCATCTGTCCCTTCAGTTACATTAGAGACTGAATACAGTTGTAAATTCACCTGAATATTTAACAATTGATTTATTGCATTAAAAGTCGCATCAACTGAACCCGATGTTTCAGTGGTCATTGATTTTTCTTCACCATCAATATTTAGAGTTACTGTGGCAGAATTCTTCTCACCTGTTTCTGAGATCACCTTTAATGATACGAACTTAATATGCTCACTTTTAACAATTTGAGTTTCAGATACAAGTGCCTGAAGATCTTCATCAAAAATTTCGTGTTTTTTATCGGCTAATTCTTTAAAACGTCTAAAGGCATCATTCAAGTTTTCTTCTGAATCAAACTCAACGCCTAATTCAATCAATCTTGCTTTAAAGGCATTACGACCAGAATGCTTGCCTAATACCAATTTATTAGCATTCCAACCCACATCTTCAGCTCGCATAATTTCATAAGTTTCACGATGCTTTAAGACACCATCCTGATGAATACCAGCCTCATGTGCAAAAGCATTTGCACCAACAATAGCCTTATTAGGCTGAACAATAAACCCTGTAACACTTGATACTAATCGAGATGCGGATAGTATGTGTGTTGTATCTATATTCGTATCACAATTAAACTCATCTTGACGAGTACGAACGGCCATTACAACCTCTTCTAATGCTGTGTTACCAGCCCTTTCACCGAGGCCATTAATCGTACATTCAACCTGTCTAGCACCATTAAGTACGGCTGACAACGAGTTGGCAACGGCCAAGCCTAAGTCATTATGGCAATGTGCTGAAAATATCGCTTTATCAGAATTTGGTATGCGCTCAATCAAAGATTTAATAGTAGCACCAAATTGATGAGGAAGATTGTAACCGACAGTGTCTGGAATATTAATAGTGGTTGCACCGGCTGCAATCGTTGCCTCAATAATACGACACAAAAAATCTTCATCAGATCGACCCGCATCTTCAGGCGAAAATTCTACATCATCAGTGTACTGTCTAGCACGCTTAACAGATCTTACTGCTTGTTCAACCACCTGATCTGGCGTCATTTGCAGCTTCATTTTCATATGAATATCACTGGTCGCGATAAACGTATGAATGCGCGCAGAGTTTGCACCTTTAAGCGCTTCACCCGCACGATCAATATCTTTATCTAATGCCCTAGCAAGGGAGCAAATTGTAGAATCTTTAATTGTATTTGCGACTGCCTTAACAGCTTCAAAATCACCAATAGATGCAATTGCAAAACCTGCTTCAATTACATCAACATGCATTTTTTCCAATACTTTCGCAATACGAACTTTTTCATCTTTAGTCATTGATGCGCCTGGTGATTGCTCTCCATCACGTAGCGTAGTATCAAAAATAATTAATTTGTCAGACATTCAAGTCTCCTTTCTTTATGTTTTTTTCTAATTTAATTGTGGTGCTAGGCTTTTTAAAGCCAGTCGAGTTATTATCTGCCTTATGGCAGTAATCGCTTTAAGGCTAAGAATAGACCTTGAAAAGAACAAATAATTAGTTGATTCATAAGGCTAATTATAAATTATTTTGAACTTTTCCTAGCTTGTTTTTTTATTGCTCGTTTCTTCCTTACTTCAATGGTTGTCAGAACCAATCCTGACAATGCATAGGTAAAAAAGAAAATAAACAATATAGCGCTTGGCCACAATGAAATAACAATCAAAATAAGTGTTGCAATTAACAGCAGCTTAAATGAAGATCTACCTTTCAGATTGATATCTTTAAAACTGTAATAGCGAACATTACTAACCATTAAAATTCCAGCAGAAACCAAAATTATCCAAGCACCTGTAACGAGATACTGCTCATCATAAGCACTTGGTCCAATCACTTCTTTTGCCCAGACCAGCCCTGCAATTAAAGCAGCTGCAGCTGGAGATGGTAGACCCTGAAAATAACGCTTATCTTCCACGCCAATTTGAGTGTTAAACCGCGCCAAACGCAAAGCACCTGCAGCCACATATACGAAGGCTGCAATCCAGCCGATCTTACCCAAACTTTCAAATAGATAAAAGTACATAAGTAATGCTGGCGCAACACCGAATGACACCATGTCTGCCATAGAATCATACTGTTCACCAAATTCACTTTGAGTATTAGTCAGGCGTGCAACTCGACCATCCAGACCATCCCACAGCATGGCAATGAAAATAGCGATAGCTGCATCTGCATATTGCCCTTTGATAGCCAAAATAATTGCAAAGAAACCAGCAAACAGACCAAAAGTAGTTAGGATGTTTGGTAGCAAGTAAACGCCTTTTTTTAATTTATTAGTATTCATATTTTAATTATAACGCTTTAGAAATGAAAACGCCCAACTAAGTTGGGCGTTTAATTAAGAATGTTTAGTTCTTGGTCTGATCAACAATTTTGTTTTTGTTGATCCAAGGCATCATCGAACGAAGCGACTCGCCAACTTGCTCTATTTGATGTTCGCGTTGAACTTCACGACGCGCTGGAAGTTCAGCTACATTTGCAACAAACTCTTTAGCAAAGGTACCATCTTGAATTTCTGTCAGGATTTTCTTCATTTCAGCTTTTGTTTCGCTAGTAACGATACGTGGGCCACGAGTTACATCGCCATATTCTGCTGTATTTGAAATTGAGTAACGCATGTTTGCGATACCACCTTCATACATTAAATCAACAATTAGCTTTAATTCATGCAAACACTCGAAGTATGCCATTTCTGGCTCGTAGCCTGCTTCAACCAATGTTTCAAAACCAGCCTGTACTAATGCAGTTGTACCACCACATAATACAACCTGCTCACCAAATAAATCTGTTTCTGTTTCATCTTTAAATGTAGTCTCAAGAATACCAGTACGTCCACCACCAATTGCTGATGCATAAGATAAAGCGATTGCTTTAGCATTGCCAGAAGCATCTTGTGATACTGCGATTAAATCAGGGATACCGCCGCCTTTAACAAATTCTGAGCGAACTGTATGGCCTGGTGCTTTTGGTGCAACCATAATTACATCTAAATCTGCGCTTGGCTTGATCAAACTATAAAGGATATTAAAACCATGAGCAAAGGCAACAGTTGCGCCTTTTTTAAGGTTTGGCTCAATGCTTTCTGTATAGATTTGACCTTGAAATTCATCTGGTGCAAGGATCATCACTAAATCAGCCCAAGCTGTTGCCTCTTCAATTGACTTAACATTTAAGCCTGAAGCACTTGCTTTCGCAGCTGATGCAGAGCCATCTCTCAATGCAACAACAACTTCAACACCTGAATCTTTTAAGTTGTTAGCATGTGCGTGTCCTTGTGATCCGTAACCCACAATTGCCACTTTCATTGATTTAATAATATTTAAATCTGCATCTTTATCGTAATATCTATTCATTTCTTTTTCCTTTGGTTTAAGTGCAACCAACACTTATATATTTAATTTTTCTTATTTCTGACAGACGCCGGTAACGCCCGTTCTTGAAACCTCTAAGACTTCATCTGCATTAAATGCATTAATAAAGTCATTAATTTTTTGACTCTTTCCCGCTAATTCAACGGTATAAACTTCTTCTGATGCATCAATAATTTTTGCATCATATAAATCTAATTGAGACTCTACCTTAGATTGACTGTCATTATTAACCGCAAGCTTAACAAGCAGTAACTCACGCTCAATATGTTCAGTTGCAGTTAAGTCTGTCACTTTAACAACGTCAATTAGCTTGTTAAGTTGCTTAACAATTTGCTCAATAATATTGTCATCGCCCACACTTACAATTGTCATTCTAGATAAAGTGGGGTCATTTGTAGTGGCAACAGTTAATGATTCAATGTTAAATCCACGCGCCGAAAACAAGCCGGCTACACGAGATAAGGCGCCTGATGCATTTTCCAATTGTACTGAAATTATATGTCTCATTGTTATACTAAGTTTAATCCTGAATCATTTGTTGATGCCATATCATCACGCCCTGCCAATAACATTTCATGATGTCCTGCACCTGATGGGATCATTGGGAATACATTTTCAGTTGGATCTGTAACGATATCAATAAACACCGTCCTATCCTTTTGTTTAAAAGCTTCAATCAATGCAGGCTTTAGATCTTCTTCTTTTTCAACTCTAATGCCAATATGACCATAGCTTTCAGCCAATTTTACAAAGTCAGGTAGCGCATCCATGTATGACATTGAATAGCGCTTATCATAGAAAAATTCTTGCCATTGGCGCACCATACCTAAATAACCATTGTTGATATTTATAATTTTAACTGGCGTATGGTATTGCAGCATGGTTGATAACTCTTGCAACATCATTTGAATGCTGCCATCACCTGTTACACAAGCTACATCCAAATCTGGATCAGCAAGCTTTGCACCCATGGCAGCTGGTAAGCCAAAGCCCATAGTGCCTAGTCCACCAGAATTTATCCAACGACGTGGCTTATCAAATGGGTAGTACTGTGCTGCCCACATTTGGTGTTGACCCACATCACTGGTAACAATTGCATCACCATTAGTCACTTCATACAGAGTCTCAATAACAGTTTGGGGCTTAATGACACCCTGCTTAGTTTTGTACGCCATTGAATCTACTAAACGCCAATCATTAATTTGTTTCCACCATGCATCAATGTTTGGTAATTTTTTAGCCTCTAGACCTAGAATCAGTGCATTTAACACCTCATTAACTTGTCCAATAATTGAGACATCCACGCCGACCACCTTGCCAACGGATGATGGATCAATGTCAATATGAATGATTTTCGCGTATGGACAAAATTTCTCTAAATTTCCAGTAATACGGTCATCAAATCTTGCGCCGACAGCAATAATACAATCTGAATCATGCATTGCGTTGTTGGATTCGTAAGTTCCGTGCATGCCCAGCATTCCTAGCGACTGTTTATCTGTTGCAGGATATGCGCCCAAACCCATTAGAGTTTGTGTAATTGGAAAGCCTGTGTTACGAGTAAGTTTTCTTAATGCTTGACTAGCATTACCAATAACACTACCGCCACCCGAATAAATAATTGGCTTCTTTGATGTTTCAATAATTGAAATTGCTTTAGCAATCTGTTCTGCACTAACCTTAACTTCAGGTTGGTACGAACGCATTTCGATTGCTTCCGGATAGCCCTCATATTCAACTTCAGCAATGGTTGCGTCTTTAGTGATGTCAATCAATACTGGGCCTGGACGACCTGTTGTTGCGATATAAAACGCTTTTTTAACTGTTTCCGCTATGTCATCAGCACTTTTAACTAAAAAGTTATGCTTAACACACGAGCGAGTAATGCCCACTGCATCCACTTCTTGAAAAGCATCACTACCAATAACGGCAGAAGGTACCTGACCAGAAATAACCACCATTGGAATAGAGTCTGAGTATGCGGTTGCAATACCTGTAACAGCATTTGTCAAACCTGGCCCTGAAGTTACCAAAGATACACCACACTTTCCACTAACACGTGCGTAGCCGTCTGCAGCATGCACAGCACCTTGCTCATGTCGAACTAAAATATGGTCGATTACTGTACAAGCATTCAGTGCATCGTAGATGTGTAAAACTGCACCACCTGGATAGCCAAAGATATGCTTTACACCTTCGCTTTTCAAGCAATCAACTAATATTTGTGCACCGTTTAACTTCATTATTTTAACAGGGTATAAAAAACTTGTTGATTATACCAAATGAAGTGCTAGGATATGCTGTGTATTACAAGGAATTTTGCCAATCTTCTGAATAAAATTGAATTGGGGAGTTATCCTCTTCAAACGTTTCTATTGACCAGGTATCTGGTCGCTCTAAAATTGCTGACAAAAGCTGATCATTAAGCAAATGGCCAGTTTTGTAACCTTCATAATGTCCGATTAGATTAGAGCCAAGTAAGTATAGATCTCCAACAATATCTAGAATTTTATGCTTAACAAATTCATTTTGATAGCGCATGCCATCTTCATTTAAGACGTCATCATCACTCAAAGCAATGGCGTTATCCATGCTAGCACCAAGTGCTAAATTTTGTCTTTGCATCATTTCCACATCTCTCATGTAGCCAAAGGTTCTTGCCCGTGAAATTTCTTTTAAATAGGATTGCTTTGCAAAGTCAATGGTTAGTTGCTGACCACTTTCTTTTACCTTTTTGTGATCAAAATCAATTTCCAAAGAAACCTTAAAACCTTCAAATTTAGAAACTTGAGCCCATGAATCTCCATTTTCTACGCGGATAGTTTCATTAATAACAAAAAATCTTTTGTGAGCATTTTGCTCTTCAATACCACCGGACTGTACCAAAAAAATAAAGGGTGCAGATGATCCATCCATAATAGGCACCTCAAAGGAGTCTAGCTCTACCAAGACATTATCAATGCCCAATGCAGAAAATGCACTCATTAAATGCTCAACCGTAGAAACCTTAACACCTTGATTTTCTAGCCCAGTAGATAATACAACCTCATTAACAAAAGCATTATGTGCGCGCACTAATTTACCACCCACATCCATACGTCTAAAGACGACGCCATGATCAACTTCAGCGGGAATGAGCGTCATATTAACGACACCACCACTATGGATGCCAATACCTCTTGCTTTAACTGTTTTTTTAATGGTTCTTTGTTTAATCATTTTTCTATTATAAATCGAATATCTTTTTAAAGCCATCCCATTTTCCATCTTTTACCGGCTCTACCTCTTCCAAATAAAACTCAACACCATTGAATGTTAATAATCCAAATGCCGAATAATAATTTATATCGTTTAACAATGATTCATTACCACTAACCAGATCTCTATTAATCTTAGCTATCTTTGTGCGTGTTTTAAATTGCTTCAATAGAAAGCTCTCACAATTTTCAATCTTTGAGGCGCCACCTATAATCAAAAATCCAGATTTCAATGCTCTATCTAGCTTTTCATTTTTTAAACTTTTTTTAATGAGACTGGTAATTTCTTGATAGATGTCTTCTATCACTTTAATCAATTCATGACGAGACAAGTAATGCGACTCTTTGGAATCTATTTGGTAAAATTCAATTAATCCATCTTTAAGAGTGGGGTCAGCCTGCACCATTCCATAGTCCAACTTTAATCTTTCAGCCTCTTCAAATGAGGTGTTAAACGCTTGTGAAATATTATCAGTAACCGTATTTCCACCCATTTTAAATACTTGACTAAAAGCAACCCCTCCTTTTGAAAAGACTGAAATATTACTTACCGCTGCGCCTATATCTAGCAAGCATATACCTGCATTTTTATCTTCTTGAGAAACGCAAACAGCACCACTAGCAATAGAATCTAGCACAATATTATCAGTGCCAATATCACATGCATCTAAACAATGCTTAATATTGTTTAATGATTGGTTTGAGACAGTGGACAAATGAACCTCAACACCCAATACTTCAGCTTTCATTCCAATAGGGTAATCAACGATTTTATCGTCAACTGTAAAATTATTAACAATGGCTGAAAGCTTAGTTTTATTGGCTGCCACAGCACCTGCAGTTGAATTTTGAATTGCCTGTATTACATCTGCCTTAGTAATAACTTTAGACTTTCCATTAAAACTGATTTGTCGGTTTTGATTGCTAGTGATTAAATGTAAATCAGAGATATTAATATTAACAAACCTAATGCCTTGGTTGTATTTTTTCCTAGCCTCTTGAATCATTTCTTTAATGATTTTAGCAACACTTTCAAGATTAACAATTTTGCCATCTTGAACACCTTGAGACGCCCTACTAAGGTTTCCAATGGCATGATATTTTTCTTCTTCAAAATCAGCAATCAACATAACAATTTTGCTAGAGCCTACATCAATACTGGCGAATATATCACTATTCGACATGATCACTCCCTTGTTCTAGCCATTCATATAGATGTCCTATTTCTACTACTTTACCGCTTAACAAACGCTTAAATTTCTTAGCATTTGGTTGTGCATGGTATAAGCCAAGAATATGCCTGGTCATTGATCTAATGGGTACTGACTTAGCATGCTGAATCTTCATGTATTCAATAAAATCCAACAACACTTCTTCTCTGGTAATAACTGAGTGTTTTTTTTGATAAAGCGTTTGATCAACGCCAGCTAGTAAATATGGCTGATGGTAAGCCGCTCGACCAAGCATAGCATTATCAACAAATTCTAAATGATTACTCACCTCAGCAAGTGACATAATGCCGCCATTAATGCCAATGGTTAATTCTGAAAAATCTCGTTTAAGCTGATACACCCAATCATAATTAAGTGGCGGAACTGTTCTATTTTCTTTGGGGCTTAGGCCTTTTAGCCAAGCTTTTCTTGCATGTACAACAAAATTTTGACAGCCAGCCTTACTAACAATATCAATAAAATTAGTCAGCTCTTCATAATTCTCCATATCATCCACGCCAATACGAGACTTAACACTTAGTGGAATATCAACAACTTCACCCATTGATTCAATACATTGGGCTACCGTATCTGGCGTTTGCATTAAACACGCGCCAAAACTGCCAGACTGCACCCTGTCTGAGGGACAACCTACATTAATATTGATTTCATCATATCCCCAGTCTTGACCAATTTTGGCAGCTATAGCCATCTCTTTGGGATCGCTACCACCTAATTGCAAAACCAGTGGATGCTCTTGCGCATCATAATCAAGTAATCTATTTTTATCACCATGGATGATCGCCTTGGCGGTAACCATCTCTGTCCATAATTGTGCATCCTTAGACATTAGACGATAAAAATATCGACAGTGTCGATCTGTCCAATCCATCATTGGTGCGACTGAAAATTTAACTTGTGAGTTCATTGATTAATGTTGTTAATGCAAATTCAATACTAGCATTTATTATTTGCTGTCGATCGCCTGAAAATTGCTGTGTATGAGTAAAACACCTTCCCATAGTACAAAATCCAAAACACACCATACCAACTGGTTTTTCATTACTACCACCAGTAGGTCCAGCAATGCCGGTAATAGATACCGAGACATCGGTTTTGGCGTGAGTGATAACACCAGTTGCCATTTGCATAGCCACCTGCTCACTAACTACACCAAACTTTTGTAGCACTTGCTCAGACACATCCAGCGTATCTATTTTTGATTGATTACTGTAAGTAACAAAACCTCGATCAAAATAAGCTGAAGACCCACTTTGACTAGTGAGTAGTGACGACAAACCACCACCTGTGCAAGATTCTGCAGTAGCAATAGTCAATTGCTGGCGCAATAAAATGTCAGTTAGTTGTGTAAGTGCCGGCATTACTTTAAAGCTGCCTGAACAATCTCAAAAATATCATTAGATAAATCATCACTTTGAATGATTTTTTCAAGTTGTTGCTGTTGAAGTGCTTTTAACTCAGGTGTAAAGCGCTTCCAGTGGTTATAAACTGACACCAGTCTCGCACCTATTTGTGGATTGGTTTTATTTAGCTTTAAGATGATATCGGTAAAAAATTCATAACCCGCTTGATTGTGAAAATTAATATAATTTTGTGCAAAACTACCCACTACACTTCTTAGTCTATTTGGCGTGTTAAAAGAGAATAGTTCATGTTGCATTAGCAACTTAACACTCTTTACATCACCCACTAATGAGGACGATTGAACAGCAAAAAACTTATCCATTACTTGTGCGTCGTTCTTAAAAGTTTGATAGAAATCTGATTTAGCCTTTTCACGATATTGATTATCACTAGCAACTAACAAACTAAACGCAGCAATTTGATCAGTCATACAGTTCGCCTGACTAAACTGCTCATTAGCCAGATACAGATACTCGCCCTTGCTTAAGTAAAATAAACAAATATTTTTTAAAGATCGTTCGCCAACAGCTTTAGGTGTTAATTCATAAGCCTTATCATCAACTAATGACTGATAAGTCTGTAATAATAACGATTCAAATCTGATTAATATTTTGTTAATAACAGATTCACGTTTTTGATGAATATCAAACACATTAATCACGTCTACTTTCTGATGCAAAAGACGCTCAGAGGGCAAGGTTAAAATTTCACTAATTAATGACTTGTCTTGGGTTGTCTTAATGACTTTTTCAATAGCATCAAAAAATAATGACTGATTAACTTTTTCAGGTGTCAAGATTAAAGACAGCCATATCTGTTGTGCATTATCCCAAACTGAAAAAGCATCCTGTTCATGGCCCACTAAAAATATTTTCTGCTCAAAACTTAAATCAGTAGTCAAATTAACTGGCGCTGAAAAATCGCGCAACCAAGAGGTGATAGGCTTATTCTCGATACTGTCAAAAGAGAAAGTTTGCTGTTGCTGATCAATGTGAAGCATACCTTCTTTAAAAATATCGCCCTGATCATTTAACAATGCATACTTAAGTGGCAGCAGATAAGTCTGATCACCAAGCTGCTTAACCTCAACATTTAAGCGCTGCTCTTGTTTGTCATAGCTCGACTGAATGCTTATTTTTGGTGTACCTGACTGCGTGTACCAAGTCATGAACGGTTTAAAGTCAAAATCATTAGCATCACTCATACTGGCAATAAAATCATCGATTGTGACCGCATCGCCATCATGGCGCTCAAAGTACAGATTCATACCTTGCTGAAAACCTTTCTCACCCAAAAAGCTATGAATCATACGAATGACTTCTGCACCTTTTTCATAAACTGTTAGCGTGTAAAAATTATTCATTTCTATATAGCTTTCCGGACGCACAGGATGTGCCATAGGGCCAGCATCTTCTGCAAATTGAAAAGTTCGTAATGCATTAACATCTTCAATGCGCTTAATAGATCGAGCGTGCAAATCTGAGGTAAATTCTTGATCCCTAAAAACCGTCAATCCTTCTTTTAAACTCAATTGAAACCAGTCTTTACAAGTAACTCGATTACCAGTCCAATTATGAAAATACTCATGCCCGATAACCGCCTCAACATTAATAAAGTCTTTATCGGTTGCAGTTTTAGGATCTGCCAATACAAAGGTTGAATTGAACACATTTAAGCCTTTGTTTTCCATAGCGCCCATATTGAAATCATCTACCGCAACAATCATATAAATATCTAAATCATATTCAAGATTAAAACGCGACTCATCCCAGGCAAAAGATCGTTTGAGCGAGGTCATGGCAAATTGGGTTTTATCAATATTGTGATGCTCAACATAAATCTTAAGTGCCACATCTCTACCAGAGAGGGTTATATAGTTATCCTCCAAAACTGCAAAATCACCAGCAACCAAGGCAAATAAATAACACGGCTTAGGTGTTGGATCATGCCAAGTAACGCTTGATCCTGAATCATCAATCAAATTACCATTACTAAGCAATACGGGATATTTATCTTTGTCAGCCGTTATGTGTGTCGTAAAGACGCTAAGTACATCAGGCCTATCTAAATAATAAGTAATCTGCCTAAATCCATGTGCTTCACACTGTGTGCAAAAATTACCACTTGACTGATATAAGCCATTTAAGCTGGTGTTAGTCTCTGGATGGATACGATTAACAATCTCCAAAATAAATTCATCTGGTAGATTGTGTAATACCAATTCTTGAGCGGTTAATTCATAATCAGGCTTATCACCATCCAACAAAATTGAGATCAGCTCAAGTTCAACGCCATTTAATGCAAGACTGTCATCATTCAACTGGCATTTTGGGTTTTTATAAAAATGAATTTTTGAATTAACAATTACCTCATTTTCTCGCAAATCAAAACTTAGCTCTGTCGTATGGATAAGATACGTACTCGGCTGATAATCTTTTCTGTAAATAGGCTGTGGGGCTACAATGTTAATAACAATACTCCAAGAATAATTCTATAAATCACAAATGGCATTAATCCAATTGTATCTAATAACTTAATAAAGAAAACAACAGTCAAATAAGCACTAACTGCCGCCAAAACAAATCCCAAAATCAGCATTGACCAATCAACTAATTGCGGCTGTTGATATAAATCCAGCATCATTAACAATGCTGATAGTGTGATCACTGGAATTGACAACAAAAAAGCAAACTGGGTTGACATCTTCCTACTCAATCCAATTAACAATCCTGCGGTAATAGTGATACCAGATCTTGATGTACCTGGAATAAGCGCCAAGGATTGCATTATTCCAATAAAGCTAACATCGATCCAATTTAAAGATTCTCTTGTATAGTTACCCCTGGTATTTACCCAACTAGAAAAACCCAGTAACACTCCAAAAAACAACGTTGCATAAGCAATAATTTCAGTTGATCGAAGATTAACCTCAATAAAATCTTTAAATAACAATCCGGCCAACCCTACTGGAATCGTACCCAGCAAAACCCCCCAAGCTAAAGTTGATTGCCCAATGGTTTGAACTTTTATCACTGAATAGAAAAAATCATGAATCAGAATTTTCAGAATAGCTCGATAATAAAACACAATTGCACTCAAAGTGCCCATATGAACAACAACATCAAAAGCCAAACCTTGATCTGGCCAATCGGTTAATTTAGGCACTAAAATCAAGTGCGCAGATGATGAAATTGGTAAAAATTCACTTAGTCCCTGAACCAAGGATAATACGATTGTTTGAATGAAATCCATAATGGTAAGTTTACAACTTATGACTTAAGTCTTGCTCTTTAAATCCAATTAATTTTACATGTCTATTTTTACCCAAAGCAAGCACCTTAAAACTCTCACCCATAGCACTAGGCAGCACCAATTGCTTTACTTGCTGAGCTAGGCTAATACGCTTATTCTCATCAGTTTCGTTTAGTAAATATTCATCAATTCCTAAAGAAATTAAAAATAATGCCTGGGTGGCGTAACCAGAAACCTTAAAACCTGAAAGCCTTGCCTGATCTGCAATGTCAGAAAAATTGACAGATGTTGTAATATCTTGCTCGCCAATATTAACAAAAGGATTTTCGCTTGACTTGTGTTGATGATAGCAACGCAATGTACCATCAATACGCTGCGGATGAAAATATTCATCCCTATGCATGCCATAATCAATCAATAAAATTAGCGCATTATCCAATACACCATACAATGAATCAATCCAGGCTATAGCTTGCTGATTGATTTCAGTAGTATAGCCTTCACTCATTAATGGCGGAAATTTAAAAGTATCCTTTTGGATTATTTGATCTTTAACTTTCCAATTAAATGTATCTTGGTCGATGTCAACACCTAGCTCATAAAATATATTATCTTTTTGAATAATTCGCTTAGCTGGCATTGCATCCAACACCTCATTGGCAATAACGACACCATTAAATGCTTGCGGCAGCTGATCAAGCCAAATAACGCGCTCCAATAACTCTGGTAGGGCCTTGGCGATAGTTTTCTTTTGCCTGTGTCGTAATTCAGCACTTAATTCTAGAATGTAGTAATGCATTGGCAGGCAGTCTAAACGACCCAGTTCAAATAAAATTTGAGCAGCAAGCACGCCACTACCAGCGCCAAACTCTAAAATATCATCGGTTTTTTTTAATACCTGGGCACACTGCTTAGCCAAACAAAATCCAAATAAATCCGAAGTTTCAGGGGCAGTAACAAAATCACCCTTCTCGCCAAATTTTTCCGAACCTGAGCGATAATAGCCCAATTTTGGATAATACAAGGCCAATTGCATAAATTCATCAAAACCTATTGGTGCTTGATTTTGTATAATAGAGT
>CAJVCJ010000072.1 GCA_910595855.1 Candidatus Thioglobus vulcanius
TAGCTTCTGCGTATACAAGTTATTCGCCTATTGTTGATTCTAAGAACTTGAGTATTATTATCACCGTAACCATGCTTCTTGGTCTTATTGCGCTCTACCAAAAACAACATTAATTTTTTTTAAAACCATTCTTTCTGAATGGTTTTTTTTTGATAAACTCCTCTTTGGTTAGTGTCAATTAGAGCTAATTCTTTTTAATTTATCTCAACGAGGAGAAGTTTATGAATCAATTATTAAAATTGTCTGCTGTATCGTTAATAACGATTGGTAGTTTTAGTGTGCAAGCTGGTATATTCCATAGTGACACTTTAAAAGATGTACAAGCTAAAGGTAGTTTAACGTGTGGCGTATCAACAGGTACACCTGGTTTTTCTAGCCCTGACTCAACTGGTAATTGGTCTGGTATTGATGTTGATGTTTGTCGTGCCGTTGCTGCCGCTACATTGGGCGATGCCAAGAAAGTGAAATTTGTACCATTAACAGCTAAAGAGCGTTTTGTTGCATTATCATCTGGTGAAATCGACATGCTTTCTCGTAACACGACTTGGACACATACTCGTGACACTTCATTAGGTCTTACCTTTGCTGGTGTTAACTATTATGACGGTCAAGGCTTCATGGTTAAGAAATCATTAGGCGTTAACAGCGTTAAAGAATTAGACGGCGCTTCATTCTGTATTCAAGCAGGAACAACAACTGAGCTTAACTTAGCTGATTACTTCCGCTCAAACAAGATGGAATTTAAAGCGGTTACTTACGATACATCTGCACAAACTAAAGGTGGCTTTGAAGCAGGTCGTTGTGATGCGCTAACTTCAGATGTATCTCAGCTTGCTGGTCTTAGATCTACACTTAAAGATCCTAGTTCTGCTGTAGTTTTGGGTGATGTTATCTCTAAAGAGCCTTTAGGCCCTGTTGTACGTAAGGATGATAATACTTGGCTTAACATTGTTAGATGGTCGCTTAATGCAATGATTGAAGCAGAAGAGTTAGGTATTACTTCAGCTACTATCGATAATGCTTCTACGAGTCCTGGCGTACAGAGATTACAAGGCAAATCTGGCAAGCTTAACGAAAGCTTAGGTCTTAGTAAAGATTGGTCGCGTAACATTATTGCGCAAGTGGGCAACTATGGCGAAAGTTTCGAGAGAAACATCGGCATGTCAACACCAATTCAGCTTCCACGTGGTGTAAACCAGTTGTGGATTAAAGGTGGTATCTTATACGCTCCAGCGTTTAGATAGACCTTAGACAAAATATAAAATGGCTAGCTAAAAAAGTTAGCCATTTTTTTTATTGAGGTTTTTTTGTGTTTACAAAACTAAAATCACTACTTTATAACAACGAAGTTAGAGCTGTTCTATTTCAGATTCTAGCCGTTGTTGTTATTGCTTATTTTGCTTATCAGGCGTTTGATAACATGATGCTTAATATTGAGCAAAGAGGCATTAGAAGTGGTTTTGGTTTTTTAAATGACGAGGCTGGTTTTGCTGTTAATGATAATTTCTTTTTGGATTATTCGCCAGCATCAACCAATCTTCAAGCGTTTTATGTAGGTATTGTTAATACCTTGATTGTTGCAATAACTGGTATATTTTTCGCATCAGTCTTAGGCCTAATTGTCGGTATTTCACGTTTATCTGGCAACTATTTGATTAGAAAAATGGCCACCGTGTATATTGAGACTTTTAGAAATATACCCATATTGCTTCAAATTTTATTCTGGTATTCAATCGCACTTAGCGCTTTTCCATCGCCTAAAAATAGTATCAATTTTTTTGATAGTATTTTTCTCAACTCAAGAGGATTATATCTGCCCAAGCCTATTATGGAAAGTGGATTTTTCTTTGTACTTGCAAGTCTTGTTGTTGGTATTGTTGCTTATATTTTTATTAAAAAACGTAGCAACAAGAAGCATGATGAAACAGGTGTAGTTACTAATACCACTGTGTACTTTTTAGGGCTTGTATTACTACTGCCAAGCGTGGTTTATTTTGCCTCTGGTGTGTATTTAGAGTATCCAGTACTCAAAGGTTTTAATTTTAGAGGTGGTGTGGATTTATCTATTGAGTTCTTCTCTCTAGCCTTTGCTTTGAGTATTTATACCGCTACTTATATTGCTGAAGCCATTCGCTCTGGTATTGAATCTGTCGATAGTGGACAGAAAGAGGCTGCATCAGCAATGGGGCTGACGCAAACACAATCATTAAGACTAGTGGTACTACCACAAGCGCTAAGAGTGGCTATACCGCCGATCATTAACCAATATTTAAATCTTACTAAAAACTCCTCTTTGGCAGCAGCGGTTGGCTATACAGAGTTGGTAACCATATTCTCAGGCACTGTCTTAAATGTGGTTGGCCAGGCAATTGAAATTATTATATTGACGATGCTGGTGTATTTAACGATATCACTTGTCATATCATTAATCTTGAATATTTTTAACAAGAAAATGCAAATTAAGGGCAAGTAGCTATTATGGCAATCTATCCGCTAAAAGAAACAAAACAACCGCCAAAATCGCAAACTAAGGCCGTCCTATGGCTGAAAGACAACTTGTTTTCATCTATATCTAATGCTGCACTTACTTTTATTGCGTTATACGTTATCTATTTACTCCTGCCACCTATTTTAAATTGGATAATTTTTGATGCCAATTTTGATTTGACTGCAGACAACCAATCTTGTGGTCGAGATGGGATGTGTTGGGCTTTTATTAATGCCAATCTTAAGATGTTTATTTATGGGTTTTACCCACAAGAAGAATTATGGCGCGTCAATACTATGTTTGGCCTTATCGCAGCGCTTATTGTATTTGGATCGCTTATTAAAAAATCACAATATAGAGTGCATTATATTATCGGATCTTTTTTAATATACCCTGTTGTTGCCTTTGTTTTGTTATATGGGGGGCTAGGCCTAGAGATCGTTGAAACTGACAAATGGGGTGGCCTTACATTGACTGTCGTGGTTGCTACTATTGGTATTGTCGCCTCCTTTCCATTGGGAATTTTGTTGGCATTAGGGCGACAATCTGAAATGCGCGTTGTGAAATTTATTTCAGTGATATATATTGAGTTTGTACGTGGCGTGCCACTTATTACCATTTTGTTTATGGCATCTGTTGTGTTGCCATTATTCTTCTCTGCAGGAATGGACTTTGATAAGCTACTTAGAGCCGTGATTGGCATCACTTTGTTTCAAACAGCTTATATAGCAGAAGTGATTCGTGGTGGTTTACAAGCTATTCCTAAGGGACAATATGAAGCTGCTGATGCGGCAGGCCTTAGTTTTGTACAAAAGACAATGCTTGTTATTTTGCCGCAAGCACTAAAGATCTCTATTCCAAACATTGTAGGTTCTTTTATTGCTTTATTTAAAGATACAACCTTGCTATTGATTATTGGATTGTTTGATATGTTAGCGATCGTAGGTGCAGCTAGTAGCAATTCTAACTGGTTAGGAAGAGAAACTGAAGGCTACGTATTTGTTGCCATGATTATCTGGGTTATTTTATATTCAATGAGTCGTTATTCAAAAAGATTAGAAGTACGCTTTAGCACTGAACACAAGTAGGTAAAAAAATGAGTGAATTAACAAATAAAGAAATGGGTAGAAAAGATTGTTGCGATATTATTGAAGTAAAAGCGTTAAACAAGTGGTATGGCGACTTTCACGCACTTAAGGAGATTAATCTTAAAGTTCAAGAAGGTGAAATTATTGTTATTTGCGGTCCATCTGGCAGTGGCAAGTCAACCTTAATTCGTTGTGTTAATTTTCTTGAGAAGTTTCAAGAGGGGTCTATCACAGTAGACGGTACAGAGTTAACAGATGATGTTAAAAAAATTAGACAAGTACGCTCAGAGGTGTCGATGGTATTTCAGCATTTCAATCTGTTTCCACATTTGAGTATCATTAACAACCTGACACTTGCACCAATCTGGGTGCATAATGAAACCAAGAAACAAGCAAGGGAAAAAGCCTTGAAGCTACTTGACAGAGTAGGAATTAAGGACCAAGCTGAAAAGTACCCCAATCAGTTATCTGGTGGTCAGCAGCAGCGTGTCGCCATTGCGAGAGCATTGTGCACATCGCCTAAGATAATGCTCTTTGATGAGCCAACCTCAGCACTTGATCCGGAAATGATTGCAGAGGTTTTGGATGTCATGATTGAGTTGGCAAAAGAAGGTATTACAATGGTTTGTGTTACCCATGAGATGGGATTTGCCAAAAAAGTGGCTGATCGGGTTATTTTTATGGATGAAGGTCAAATTATTGAGCAGAATACACCAGGCAAGTTCTTTGGAAATCCTGAATCAGCTAGGTTGCAGCTATTTTTAGATCAGATTCTCTCTCAATAAGGCTAGTCTTAATTTTTAAATTAAGAATTAAGATCCATCACTATCCAAGTTTTGGTTTTTTGGGTAAACTAAAGTAAAACTAAAATATTTATGGCATAGGCATGAAGTGGTTCAAGAAAAGCAAAAAGAAAAAATTAGATCAAGATACTAGCAAAGATCAAGACTGGAACAAAGACTTAAAACGTAACAACTATAGCCCAAATTCTGCCGAACAGATAGGTTTACATTTAAAAGAAAAACCGCATTACAATAACGATTTAGAAGATTTTAGTCCTAAGAATGTCCTAAGTTGTGATTTTAAAAAACTAAGTCTAGACCAGCACCATATATTAAAAAAATGCAAACTTGAAAGTAATGCTGACGAGTTGATGAAAATTCTAAAACGCACCAACACGATACAATTTCAAGAGCTCATTTTGGATCCGTTGGTCGAATGTGGTTTTTTCAAGGAAAGCTCAAATGAAAATTTTCTATTAACGGATAAAAAACTGCCGAGTTGTAATTTTGAGCATATAAGCTCGGATCAAGTTCAAATATTAAGAAATTGTGAATTTGAAAGTAGCGCTGACGAGTTGATGAAAATTCTAAAACGCACCAACAAGTCCCGATTTAAAAATGACATTCTAAATCCTTTAATAAAATGTGATTTTTTTGAACGTACCATTCTAGACAAACCTAAAAGCCCCAATCAAAAATATCGATTAACCAGTAAATTTGTTCGCGCTAAATTGGTTTAGCTGAAATTTAACGGTATTTTTTATAAAAAATAGTATTTTCAATGATTTTTTTACTAATACTTTCAAATTTTAGATTTAAGCGATTTTTTTTATAAAATCACTCCATTGCTTGCCTATTGGCAGAATCGTTTAAATTTAGGCTTTTTATTTTTTAACTTGTAACCCATTGATTTTTAATTAATTAATCTATTTTTTTGCTTATTTTTAAGTATTTTGTTATTTTAAGCTTATACTATGACTACTTTTCCGTACCTTTTTTAGTTTTCAATATGAAAGTCAAATTATTATTCATTTTTACGTTATTTTTAAGTGTCAATGTGTGGGCAAACTCCACTGTTTATGTGGTCGATGACAATACTGTAGTTCGCTCAACTAAGTCAGAAGTCAATGATCAAAATATCCTAAAAACCATTAATAAAGATCAAAGTTTGCAGCGTTTAACTATGCATTATTCTGGCTGGTCTTTGGTTACTATTGATGATATTGACGGCTGGGTATTGTCCTCTCATCTTACAAGTCAGGCGCCTACTACTAGTATTAATGTTGATTCTTCTGGTGCTGAAGTGGCTCAATATAAAAAAGAGCTTCAAGCTTTAACCTCTAAACTTTCAGAAGCGAATCAAAAGATTATTCAGTTTGAGGAATCTAGTGCGCAAATTTCCAACACTGTTGCTACATTAACGGCATCGATAGATGCTCTATCTCTTGAAAATTCAACCTTAAAGCGATCTTTAGAGATGCAATCAAAATCTGTTATTGACCTTATTAAAGTTAATAAAAATCCTAATAAACCTGGTGAAAATAGCTTAAAAGATACTAACTCCAATAAAAATACCATAGATAAAATTAAGACTAAGGGTAATTCTGATATAAAAATAAATTCAAAAGTTATTAAATCTGATGAAATTACTGCTAACGCCGTTAAGTCTAGTGATGGCTTTAAAGATGCCGCTGAATCAATAGTAAACTGGATTTATATTGGTATTGCAGCTATTATTATCTTGTTGTTAGTTTTTATTGCTATTTATAATAACAATAAAAGACGTCATTTTGATTTAAACACTTTAAGACGTTAAGCTTATGTCTGCTTTGGAAGTTAATATTGATACTTTTGATTCTCTTGTTATAGAGGAGTCGTATAAGCGTTTGGTGGTTTTAGATATCTCAGCTGAATGGTGTGGACCCTGTAAAATTTTAGAACCTATTATTACTTCTGTTGCTACAGAGTTTGATCAATCTGAGCTTGTTCTAACTAAAATTGAAGCGGAAGATGAGAATATGAAAATTGCTGGTCGCTATGGTGTTCGGGGCTTTCCAACCGTTATTGCCTTTATTGATGGCGAAGAAGTTGATCGCTTTCACTCCGCACAGACGCCAGATTTTGTACGAAATTTCATTGACAATAATTTGGCCAAAACCATATGAAAACAGGAATATTGTTAACCAATTTAGGTACACCTGATGAGCCAACTAAGTCGGCATTAAAGAGGTATTTATCTGAGTTTTTATCTGATCCTAGGGTGGTTGATCCAACGAATAAGCTTGTCTGGTGGTTAGCTTTAAATATTGTTATTTTAAATATACGACCGAAAAAGTCAGCGCTTAATTATGCCAAAATTTGGAATACTTTTGGCTCTGGATCGCCCTTGCTTAATATTACCCAGTCTCAATTAGATGG
>CAJVCJ010000073.1 GCA_910595855.1 Candidatus Thioglobus vulcanius
ATGCCGAAGTAGCACAGTTGGTAGTGCAACTGATTTGTAATCAGTAGGTCACCAGTTCGAGTCCGGTCTTCGGCACCATATCTAAACCCATAGCAATTGCTATGGGTTTTTTTATGCCTACAAATTAAATTATATCAAAACGATCAAGGTTCATAACTTTATGCCATGCAGCGATAAAGTTGTTCACAAATTTTTGTTGTGAATCTTCACATGCATAAACTTCTGCCAATGCTAGTATCTGGGAATTCGAGTGTATGGCTGCCTATTAAAAGCTATGTAGAATAGGCCATTACTCTTTTTCTGTCATAATCGATTCTATTTATTAAGTATTTAAAAGAACTGTAAATAGACTAACAAACAAAGACAACGGTTTAAAATCTATCTAATCACATCAAAATCGGGACCTACATCCAGTGTAAATATATCTGCTGACAAGCTAGGATTGATAATAGCTTCGCTAAAATCAATGTGTATTATTTGGCCTAATTCATTAGAGAGTGATAACCCTTTAAGTGTATCGTTCTGAAAACCAAAACGTAGTTGATTAGCCTGGCCAGTGGTGTACCAATCAATCTGATTGTCGCTGTATGCGAATTGTGGGGTTTTTACAAGCTGGTTTGGGCGATTAAGCAGCCAATATAAAGGCGTTTGTTTTAGCTCCGTTATGTGTTGCAAGCTAGCCTGCTCAAGCTCATTGTCAATAAGCCACAGTTCGTTATTATTTAATAGCAGAATTTGATCATTTGGTGTTTGAGTATGCCAGATCAACTGTTGCGGGCGCTTAAATTGAATCTCACCTTGGTTGCTGGCAATTAAACGGTTGTTATCATCATAGACAGACTGCTCAAAGTTTGCACTTAAAGAATCAAAGCCATTAAAAAACTGGTTAAATTGATTTTTTGGCTGAGCAATGCTTAAAGATGAAAGGCACAATACCAGAAGTCCAGCAAATTTAATCATTACTAAGCGGTTCTGGGGCGAGTACTTGGCGATTGCCCGCACTGTTCATGGTGCTAACCACGCCAGCAGCTTCCATATCTTCAATGATTCTTGCGGCGCGATTATAGCCAATGCGCATACGACGCTGTAAGCTCGAAATAGAGGCTCTTCTTGACGAGGTAACGATTTGTACGGCTTCGTCATAGAGGCTGTCCAATTCGCCAGTAGCAACCGATTTAGCACCAGTAGACTCATGCGAGTCTTGTGATTCACTGTGTGCATTGAGAATGCCGTCAAGGTAATTCGTTTCAGAATTTTCTTTCAAGAAATTAACTACGCGTAGGATTTCATCATCATCAACAAAAGCACCATGCACACGGGTTAAGTGCGACATGCCAGGGCTCATGTAAAGCATATCACCCATGCCTAGTAGCTGCTCTGCGCCACCCTGGTCAAGAACCGTGCGAGAGTCAACTTTAGAAGACACCTTGAAGGCGATACGTGTTGGTACGTTGGATTTGATCAAGCCAGTAATAACATCAACACTAGGGCGCTGTGTGGCAATAATAATATGAATACCAGCAGCACGGGCTTTTTGTGCTAAGCGCACAATTAGCGCCTCAACGCGCTTGGCTTTAGCGCGATCTTCCTGAGCCAAAGCGCCAAGCATATCAGCAAATTCATCAATCACTAGCATGATCAGTGGCAACGACTCAAGTTCCGGCGCTTGCTCACCCTCTTCTGCGGTATTTTTATTAAAGCTTGGATCTAATAACGGCTCGTTTTTCTCTTTAGCCTTTCTAAGTTTTTCATTAAAGCCATCAATATTACGTACACCAAATTTAGCTAATAAAGCATAACGACGCTCCATTTCATTGACACACCACCAAAGTGCTGAAGCAGCTTCGTTCATGTCGGTAACTACTGGTGTTAATAAGTGTGGAATATCGGCATAAATGGCTAATTCAACAATTTTTGGATCAATCATGATGATGCGCACATCTTCAGGCTTAGCCTTGTAGAGTACGCTTAAAATCATGGCATTAAGACCAACAGATTTACCCATTCCGGTAGCGCCCGCTACCAATAGATGTGGCATTTTTGATAAATTTGCAATCACCGGCTTGCCATTGATGTCTTTACCTAAGCCCATGCTTAAAGTTGATTTTGAATCTGCAAACTCTTGTGAAGCAAGCACTTCTTTAAGGCTAATCATTTCTCTAGACTCATTAGGAATTTCAAGGCCAATCACCGGCTTGCCAGGGATTACATCAACAATTCTAACGCTTTCTACGAGCAGTGCACGCGCCAAGTCCTTGCTAAGGTTAACAATTTGAGAGACCTTAACACCTGGCGCCAGAGAAAGCTCAAATTGAGTAATTACCGGCCCAGGTGTCACCGTAGTGACATTCACCTCAAAGCCAAAGTCCTTAAGTTTGATTTCAACTTGGCGTGACATGTCTTCTAATAACTGCTCAGAAAATCCCTGAGTATTAATCACTGGCTCGTCTAAAAGGTCAAGGCTTGGTAGGCCGGCAACTGCATTGGTGTTAAATAAGTTGGATGAAACAGGCTTATTGATTTTTTTGATTTTTTTGAGTTTGGCTGTTTTAACCTTGCCAATAACACCAGCTTTATTAATCGCAGGTCTTTTGGCAATAATTGGTTTTTCTGGCTTGTTAAGTTTGACTTCAGCTCGCTTTTGTTTAATGTTGGCAAGCATATTGGCAAAAAATCTACCCGTAGAGGAGAAGATATTAACCCAAGAAGCACTGGTAGCAATGCTAAAGCTAATCATCATAATGCTTAGATAAACAATAAAGGATGCACCACCAAATAAAACACCGAAATAATCATGCATGCTAATGCCAAGATAGCCACCAGAAGACCCAAGATTGGCAAAATTTTGGGCAAAAAACGCACCACTAAAAGCGATCAAAGTCAGAAGCGCCAGTGTACGAATAAGCACCATTGTTTTATTTGAAGGCTTATGTTCAGAATTTTTATGGATGCGCCAGCCTAGCCAAATCATAGAAATAGGAATAATATAGGTGCTAAAACCGAAAACAGATAAAGAGATGTCGCTTAAATACGCCCCAAAAATACCGGCCAAATTGGCCACAGAACCATCCAACGCAACATCACCCGACCATGGGTTTTCGTGCGATGAGTGAGTAAGCAATGCTGCCAGAAAAATCAAGCCAAGTGCTGCTAAAGAAATAAATAAAATTTCGCTACTGACTTTTGTGCGTGGCTTGTTTAGATTTTTTTTGGATTTTGAAGGGGTATTTTTTTTCAAGAGGATTTGCGATTACTTTATAATGTTTGTATCAAAAAGGCCGATTTTGGTCTGTCTATAAGTATAAAGGATTGAAGTAGAAATGAGTGAAAATAAACATTGTAAAGTATTGATTGTAGGTTCTGGTCCTGCGGGTTATTCAGCAGCTGTCTATGCAGCGCGTGCCAACCTAAGCCCTGTTATTGTTAGCGGCTTAGAGCAAGGTGGCCAACTTATGACAACCACTGATGTAGACAACTGGCCAGGCGATGATACTGGTGTTCAAGGTCCTGATTTAATGGAGCGCATGAAAAAGCATGCTGAACGATTCAATACTGAAATCATCAATGATTACATTACTAATGTAGATTTTTCAAAACGCCCATTTACATTGTCTGGCGGTTCAACTACCTATACGGCTGATTCGGTAATTATTGCAACCGGCGCTTCAGCACGCTACTTAGGGCTAGAATCAGAGGAGGCGTTCAAAGGTAAAGGCGTATCAGCTTGTGCTACTTGTGACGGGTTTTTCTACCGTGGTCAAAAAGTAGCAGTCATTGGCGGTGGTAATACAGCTGTCGAAGAGGCTTTATTTCTATCTAATATTGCTGATCATGTCACCATTGTTCATAGAAGGGATAAATTTGCTAGTGAGAAAATCTTATCTGACCAATTAATTGAAAAGTCAAAAACAGGCAACATTACTATTGAATACAACCAAAATCTTGATGAGGTTCTGGGCGATAACATGGGTGTGACTGGATTACGCTTAAAAGATAACAACGGCACCACGAAAGAAATCGACGTACACGGAGTTTTTATTGCTATTGGTCATACACCTAATACTGGTATTTTTGAGGGTCAACTAGATATGAGCCATGGCTACTTGCACGTTCAAAGTGGCACACAGGGTAATGCAACGCAAACTTCTGTTGAAGGTATATTTGCAGCGGGTGATGTTGCAGACCATATATATCGTCAAGCGATTACCTCTGCAGGCTCCGGCTGTATGGCGGCACTCGATGCCGAGAAATTTTTAGGAGAGTAGTTTGTAGTTTTCCCATAGAATTATTTGGTATAATTCTGACTTTTATGGCCGCATAGCTCAGTTGGTAGAGCAAGGGATTGAAAATCCCTGTGTCCCTAGTTCAATTCTAGGTGCGGCCACCATAT
>CAJVCJ010000074.1 GCA_910595855.1 Candidatus Thioglobus vulcanius
GAAATTAACAAGGTTATTGCAGAAGCGCATGACGAAGGGTTAGATACGTTTTTCTTAGAAGTGCTAGCTAAACCCGCTAAAAGAACTAAAAAACCTGAATCGGAAAAAGAAGTTGAAAGCTTTTTAGAGTGATTTGTCTATTTCAGGTTGTTAAAAAAAATGCCGCTAAATTAGCGGCATTTTTTTACTTGAGATTTTAAAACCTCTTTAGATTAAGTTTTCCATTGGAGATGAAGCAGAAGCATAGGCTTTTTTCATCATTCTTCCCGCAAGAAAAGATTCTCTACCTGCAATCACTGCGTGTTTCATCGCGCTAGCCATTAGTATTGGGTCAGCCGCGTTAGCAATTGCTGAATTCATTAGTACGCCATCACAACCAAGTTCCATGGCTTTAGCGGCATCAGATGCACAGCCAATACCTGCATCTACAAGTACCGGAACATTAGCCTGTTCTTTAATGAGTTTAATGTTCGCAGGGTTTGCAATTCCTTGGCCAGAGCCAATTAAAGATGCAAGTGGCATCACTGCAGCACAACCAATGTTTTCTAACTCTTTGGCGACGATTGGATCATCACTGGTGTAAACCATTACATCAAAGCCATCATCAACTAGTGTTTTTGCAGCAGCTAATGTTTCAACAATATTTGGATATAGTGTTTTTTCATCGCCCAATACTTCCAATTTAACAAGATTGTGCCCACCTAAAAGCTCACGTGCCAGCTGACAAGTTCGAACCGCATCTTTAGCTGTATAGCAACCAGCTGTATTAGGCAAAATGGTATAAGTATCAGGCGAGATAACATCGAGTAAATTTGGCTCGTTTTCATCTTGACCGATATTGGTACGACGAATAGCAACGGTAATGATGTCTGCTTCTGCAGCGTCTGTCGCTAGTTTTGTTTCGTTAAGATCTTTATATTTTCCTGAGCCAACCAGCAAGCGAGAGTTGTAAGTTTTTCCGGCAATTACTAATGGTGCGTCAGTCATATTTAATAAAGATTTTTTTAAATAATGGCGGAGAGTGAGGGATTTGAACCCTCGAAAGGGGATAAACCCTTTACACCCTTAGCAGGGGCGCGCCTTCAGCCACTCGGCCAACTCTCCATAAGAAAAAATATTATACGCTATTATTTTTAAATATAAATAGCTAGTGATTAAAAACCGTAGTTATATCGTAGTTTCAAACTTCCAGGATCTTTACCTCTAAAATCAATCATACGAAAGCGCAGCTGACCCCAGTCCCCTTCAAGCTTAATTTTTTCTTGTAGTGCTTGCAGTTTGATCTTAGCGTCAAGAATCATTTGTTCTGATTCATTCCAGTTGCTATCTTCACTTTTAGGTGTTCCGATTTGATGTTCGCGAAATAATAATTCATTTTTAATGTTGCTTGCTTCAAGGTTGATATCGTAAAGATCCCCACCGAGTTCGTAGCTAACTTCAAGTTCAAGAATATCGTAGTTAATCAATTCAAGCTTGTCAGTGATATTGACCGAATTAGCCGCATGATTGTCGGCTGCGCTATTTAGACTTACTAGCAATAATAATATTAAAATCGGATTCAAGAAAACCAATGATAAAGCCCCAGCATGTTGACGCAAACAAACACTGTGTTTAATATCACCAGTGAATTGTCTTGGTTTTTCAACCCTTGAATAACCCAGCTTATAGCCGAGACCATAAAAAGTATGTAGCCAAATTTAGAAAATTCAAAATTTAGTGCAACCAATATACCTCCCGAAATGCCGGTAGCCGTACCAAGCCAACCCCAATTATTATGCATTGATAGAAAAATCGTGAGTAACAGTGGCAGTTTTGCCAAGCATTATGGAGGCAGAGCAATATTTGTCAGCCGAAAGGCTAACCGCTTTGGCTATTTTCTTCTCATTAAGATTCTCACCTTCAACAACAAAGTGCATGTGAATATCGGTAAATACTTTTGGGTGTTCATCTGCACGTTCAGCAGATATTTCAACACGACAATTACTAACGTTTTCACGCATTTTTTTAAGTGTAGAAATAACATCAACTGTTGTACAGCCACCCATACCCAACAACAACATTTCCATAGGCCTTACGCCTAAATTATTGCCACCCATTTCTTCAGGTCCATCCATAACAATGGCATGGCCACTGGCTGACTCACCAACCATCATCATGCCATCAATCCACTTAACTGTTGTTTTCATTGTTATTGCCTTTATTTAAAGATGTCTTCGAGTGCTTGACCTGGATTTTCTTGACGCATAAATGCTTCACCCACTAAGAATGAATGAATGTCGTGATCTTTCATGAGCTTAACATCTTGCGCACCTAAAATTCCGCTTTCAGTAATTACTAGTGTGTCATCTTTAATTGCATCTAACAGATCAATTGTTGTTTGTAGAGTGACATCAAATGTTTTTAAATTTCGATTATTAATGCCAATCATTGGTAGGCGAAGTTCTTGTACGCGCTTTAATTCTTCAAGGTTATGAACTTCAACTAAAACATCCATATGGCAAGAAATGGCCAACATGGCTAAATCTTCCATTCTTTGATCTTCCAAGCAGGCAGCGATTAACAAAATACAATCCGCACCAAGCACTCGAGATTGAAATACCTGGTAAGGCTCAATAATGAATTCTTTGCGTAATACCGGCAAAGTAACAACAGATCTGGCTTCAGCTACGTATTTATCATCACCCTGAAAATAATCTTTATCAGTTAATACTGACAAACATGCTGCACCATGTTTAGCATAGCTTTTAGCAATTTCTGCTACGTTAAAATCCTCACGTAAAACTCCTTTAGAAGGGGATGCTTTTTTAATCTCAGCAATAATAGCACTTTGCTTTAAATCTACTTTGTCTTTAAGTGCCTGGAAAAAATCACGAGTTGTTCGATCCTCGTAGGCTGTTTCCATCATTTTATTGTAAGGAATTATTTCAAGCGCTTCTTTGATTTCTTGCTCTTTACGGGCAATGATTTTTTTTAGAATATCGGGTGTATTTGTCATGATTGATATTTATTTCTGAATGCTGTTCATTTTAGATGAATTGTTTGGCTTATAATTGATCTTATTAACTATTAACCTATGCGAACAGTATGAAATTATTAGACTTTGAAATCGGTATCGACCAACCATTTTTCCTTATTTCCGGCCCTTGTGTAATTGAGTCAGAATCACTTGCTATGGAAACAGCCGAAACATTAAAAAAAGTCACTGAAGAATTAGGTATTAACTTTATTTACAAATCATCATATGACAAGGCTAATCGCTCTAGTACTGGTAGTTTTAGAGGTTTGGGCATTGAAGAAGGTTTACGTATTTTACAAAAAGTAAAAGATGAAATAGGCATTCCAGTATTAACTGACGTGCATGAAGATACTCCGCTTGATGAAGTGGCCTCGGTAGTAGACATGATGCAAACACCAGCATTTTTAGTGCGCCAAACTAATTTTATTCAAAACGTTTGTAAGCAAGGTATTCCAGTCAATATCAAAAAAGGCCAATTCCAAGCGCCTTGGGATATGCAAAATGTTGTTGATAAGGCATTCGAGACGGGTAATCAACAGATTACCATTTGTGATCGTGGCACCTCATTTGGTTACAACACTTTGGTGTCTGATATGCGTGGTTTATCTACCATGCGCTCAACAGGCCAACCTATTGTATTCGATGCAACACACTCAGTGCAACAGCCTGGTGGTAATGGCCTGACATCAGGCGGACAAAGAGAGATGGTGCCTGTACTGGCACGTGCTGCTGCTGCAGTGGGCGTGTCAGGATTCTTCATGGAAACTCACCCTAATCCTGAAGTGGCATTGAGTGATGGCCCTAATATGATTCCAATTCATAAGATGGCTGACATGCTAAAAGTTCTGCAAGAGATTGACAGTATTACTAAACAAAACGGCTTTTTAGAGGACGAACTATAGGCGAACCCATGTTATGTGATGGGTTCTGTAGTTTGTCAAACAGACACTGGAAAGCAAGTAAAAATCGGCTCAGGATTTAAGCATAAAGATAGAGTTAATCCGCCTATTGTTGGTAGTAAAATTACCTTTAAATATTACGGCTTCACAAACAAGGGTAATTTCAAATATCCTGTCTATTTAAGAGTTAGAGTAGAATAATTGAAGCTTGATTTGAATTTACAAGGTAAATAAAACATGATAAAAATTGCAGTGGTTGGCGCATCAGGGCGCATGGGTCAAACTATTATTGAATCCATTAATCAAAATGATAAAGTAACACTGGGCGCAACCCTAGATAAGGGTGATGATTTAGCTTCGGTGGCAGATCAATTTGATGTATTGATTGATTTCACTAGACCTGAGGCGACACTCGATTATCTTAAGACTTGTCAGCAATTAAACAAATCTATAGTGATTGGCACTACAGGTTTTGATGATGCAGGGCTTGAGGCGATCAACAATGCTGCTAAACAAATCTCGGTGGTATTTGCACCAAACATGAGTGTTGGTGTTAATTTAACATTGAAGTTGCTTGATATGGCAGCCAAGGTGATTGGACCAGACTCTGATATTGAAATCGTTGAAGCGCACCATCGTCATAAGGTTGATGCACCATCAGGCACGGCACTCAAAATGGGTGAGGTGGTTGCCAATGCACTTGGCAGGGATTTATCGACTTGTGCTGTCTATGGTCGTGAAGGTATTGAAGAGCCACGCGATCGTCAAACGATTGGCTTTTCTACTATTCGTGGTGGCGATGTAGTTGGCGAGCACACAGTGAGCTTCTTTATGGAAGGTGAGCGTGTTGAAATTACTCATAAAGCTTCATCGCGCTCAACATTTGCAAATGGTGCGGTACGTGCAGCAAGCTGGCTAAATGATAAATCTGCAGGTTTGTACAACATGCAAAATGTACTAGACTTGTAGGCGGTCATTATGCTATATGCTATTATTTCACAAGACGTCGAAAATTCATTAGAAAAAAGAATGTCAGTGCGTCCGGCTCACATTGAGCGTTTACATATTTTAAAAAATGAAGGTCGATTGATATTGGCTGGTCCTCATCCTGCGATAGATAATAATGATCCAGGTGAGGCCGGCTTTACTGGTTCGTTAGTAGTGGCTGAATTTGATTCATTGTCAGATGCTCAAACCTGGGCAGATGCAGACCCATATATGGCGTCCGGTGCATATGCAAGTGTGATAGTTAAGCCGTTTAAAAAGGTGTTGCCATGAGTTTGATTTTTAGACCTTTATTTGAAAACCAAAGCTCAACTTATACTTATTTGTTGGCTGATTCTCAAAGTAAAGAGGCTGTTATTATTGATGCGGTTAGCGAAACTAAACAGCGTGATATTGGCTTAATTGAGGAGCTTGGATTAAACCTTAAGTACATTATTGAAACTCATGTGCATGCTGATCATATTACTAGCTCATGCCCTTTGAAAGATAAATTTAACCAGGCTCAAATTGTCATAGGTGAAGCTAATTCAGTAGTTTGTGCTGATGTGTTAATTAAGGATGGTGAAAATTTACAGTTTGGTGAATTTACACTAACCGCGCTTTCTACGCCGGGCCATACAAATGGTTGCATGTCATTTGTTGTGGGCGATAAAGTTTTTACCGGTGATGCGCTACTGATTAGAAGTTGTGGTCGTTGTGATTTTCAAGGTGGATCAGCTGACAAGCTTTTTGACTCCATTCAGAAAATATTCACATTGCCAGATGAAACTTACGTTTATCCTGCGCATGATTATGGTGGCCGCACTGTTAGTTCGATTTGGGAAGAAAAAGCCTTTAATGAAATGATTGGCAGTGATGTAGACAAACAAGAGTTTGTACGTAGGGTTAATGCTATGGAGTTATCTTTGCCAGCTAAAATCCATGTAGCTGTGCCGTCAAACCAAGTGTGTGGCTCAAGAATTGTGACTAGTAAATCATGAGAGGCTACTCATTGGATCCGCACCCAAGTATCAAGGTTGTTACCGAACAGTATGCCGTGGTTCGAATTCCACGTGTAAAGCGTGAGCGCGTACCTGCAAACAATGTTGAAATCATGGATGATTTAAAGATGGCCATGGATAAATCGGATCCGAAAAATCACTTGTATGCCGCTAAAGTGTTAGGCCCATCTCGTTCATCCGAAGGTGTTGTTTTGTATTATATTTTAGATATGTATAACGCTTAGTTGCGCTGCATACTATAAATTGTGAAACATTATGATGTAATTATTATTGGCGCTGGCGCAGCAGGCTTAATGTGTGCTGCTCATGCATCTAAGCGTGGGCGCAGTGTGATTGTTTTGGATAAAGCTAGCAAGGCGGGAAAAAAGATTTTAATTTCAGGTGGTGGGCGTTGTAATTTCACCAACTTATATATTGAGCCAGAAGCATTCATTTCTAACAATCCGCATTTTTGTAAATCAGCTTTATCGCGCTACACTCAATGGGATTTTATTGCCTTGCTTGAATCGCACCAATTAAGCTGGACTGAAAAAACACTGGGCCAGTTGTTTTGCGATCAAAAATCTAACGCCGTTGTTGATGTGCTTTTGAGCGAGTGTGCAGATGTCGATATAACCTTAAATACAGATGTCAATAAAATCGAGTTTGAAGATCGATATCTTGTTAGTACTAATCAAGGTGATTTTCAAGCTGAATCGCTGGTTGTTGCTACCGGTGGGCCGAGTATTCCTAAAATGGGCGCAACAGATTTTGGTCTGCAAATAGCTAAACAATTTGGACACAAGTCTATCGTCTTTAGGCCTGCCTTGGTGCCGTTTACCTTTTCCCAACAAGATATCGGTCGTTATTTTAAAGATTTATCTGGATTGTCGCTTGAGGTAAATATCAGTTGCAATAATCAAAGTTTTAAAGAGATGGCACTCATTACTCATCGAGGTATTAGCGGCCCGGCTGTATTGCAAATATCCTCTTATTGGCGCAAGGGTAATCCAATTGAAATTGATTTGTTACCGGGTATTGATGCTGTAGAGTTGTTACTTTCTGCGCAACAAAATCGCGGCACTACTAACCTTAAAAATATTTTAAATGAGCATTTTTCAAAACGATTAGCACATCGATTAGCGCAGGTACTCATGCCAGTGGATCTTAGTGAAAAAGCGTTGGGTGACATTAATCAATCAGATCTCAAGTCATTTGCACAAATCTTAAACAATTGGGCGTTAACACCGAGTGGCACTGAAGGTATGCGTGTGGCTGAAGTTTGCACCGGTGGTGTTGATACTAATGCACTATCATCCAAAACCATGCAGTCTAACAAGCAATCTGGCTTATATTTCATCGGTGAAACCGTCGATGTGACTGGCTGGCTGGGTGGCTACAATTTCCAATGGGCTTGGTCATCTGCTTGGGCAGCCGGGCAAGCTGTTTGAGAATTGTTTTTTTTTGCATAATAGGCGTATTATTGAACGCATTGAAGATTACAAAATAACGTATGTTTGCATTTGGTGAGAAAGTAGAAGGCTATGATGGGCTCATGTTTAATGAGCGCGAGGTAAGGGCAGCAGCAGGCATTGTCTTTTTGTTTGCTTTTATGGCATTTATGAACGGTTTTTTAACTGGTAATAATGAGCCAACCAAACTCATGGTGTCAGTATTCCTATTTGACTTTTTTATAAGAATCTTTATCAATCCAAAGTATGCGCCTTCGATGGTTGTTGGTCGTTGGGCGGTCAATAATCAAAAGCCCGAATATACAGATGCTGCGCCAAAAAGATGGGCTTGGTCATTTGGCTTTATTTTGGCAGTAACCATGTTTTATTTGGTAGTCTTAAATGACATGCGCGGCCCAATTAATATTTTAACTTGCGCACTATGTTTGGGTTTGCTGTTTTTTGAGGCGGTATTTGGTATCTGTGCAGGATGCAAGATTTACAATTTGGTTCATGATGAAAAAGTTAAGCATTGCCCAGGTGGCGTGTGTGATTTAACGAGAACTAAAGATCAGATTCAAGTGTTAAATTTAACCCAAAAAATTATATTTTCCTTTTCCCTGCTAACATTGTTTTATGTAGCATTTGGCGATATAATTAATTTTTTAATTGTTGGAAAGTGATATGAAGAGTATTAGGTATGTATTGGCTATCTCTTGGACATTGATCGCATTAGGCGCTATTGCTGTTTTTGGTTTGAGCGATGATGATAAAGATATTAAAGCGCCAGATGTGATTAAAAAGACAGCAGAAGAGTGTGAAATTCCGGCTTTTGCTAAAGCTATTGGTCATGAGGATTTGTGGTTGAAGCACAACGGTTGTCCACCAAGGGAAATCGAGCAAAAATCGGATGAAAAATAGTCATTGTTAACATTTGCCAATTTTTTGGTTTGGTAAATTTTCAAGGCTGATTTAACGATAAAAACCCCTTTAAAGCAGTGCTTTAAAGGGGTTTTTATTTGTTTTTAAGGGGCTATACTTAAAATTTCATAAATCTTTAAATGATTGCGCATGCTTCATCAAAGCTTAGGCGAGGACTTCTTGGGAAAATTTTGCTATCGTCACCATGCCCGATGCAACAAAGAAAGATAGATTTTGTTTTTCCATCAGGGGAGAATTCTTGATCCAGTGTTTCATTGTTAAAGCCACCCATTGGGCCGCAATCTAATCCAATTGAACGAGCCGCCATCATAAAGTAGGCACCTTGCAAAGTTGCATTCATTGCGCCAACCGCTTTAATTTTGTCAGGCTTGCCTTCATACCAGCTCTTGGCATCAGTATGTGGAAATAAGTAGGGTAGTTTTTCGTAAAACTCAGTATCGTAGCTAATAATAGCGACGGCTGGCGCACTCATGGCTTTTTCAATATTGCCTTCGTCAAGGTGCGCTTTAAGCTTCTCTTTAGCTTCAACTGATTTAACAAAGGTAATGCGAGCAGGGCAGGTGTTGGCTGCCGTTGGTGCAAATTTCATTAGTTCATAAATTTGATGAATTTGCTCATCGGAAATATTGTTATCTAGCCAGCCATTGTGACTTCTAGCGTTAATAAATAAAGTGTCTAAAGCATTCTGATCTAGCATTAAAATATCCTTCAAATTTAAATAAAAAAAACAATGTTAGATTATATATTTTTTGACTCAAAGCTTTCAGGCAAATTTAAAGACCATTTGACAAAGGTGGGAATAGTGTTTGAATGCGAAGATGATAAAAGCTTTGGCTCGGTTCAAGGTGAAATTGTCTCAATTTCGGACGAGACCGATGATACTATGTTAGCTGAACTGCAAGATTTGTACGATACATTGCAAGATGAGCTTGAGCAATTACTAGAGCAGAGTGATGATGGCTTGATGATGAATGCTGCAGGCATGGAAGTTAAGCTTAAAGATGGCTCAGTGTGCACATTAAGAGTTTCACCTGATGTTGTTACACGAATTCTAACTGTGTTAGAATTTGATGAGTTGCAAGCATTTATAGAAAATATTGCTAGAAGTGTAGAAGAGCCGGACAGTGGTCATTTCTGCCATAACGTAAACAAGGATTAAGTATGAAAAAAATTACTATTATTGGCTCAGGTTTTGCTGGGCTAACAGCGGTTAAAACGCTTCGAAAGAAAGATAAAAACTGTGAGATAACACTTATCTCCCCTAAGGCTGAACTGGTTTATATGCCCAGTTTGATTTGGGTGCCATCGGGCGCAGCGAGCAAAACAGACATTGTCATCCCTTTGGATAATTTTTTCAAACGCATGAACGTTGTGCATATTGTTAGTGAAGTGACTGGCTTGGAAGATAAAGGCAGATCAGTGATAACGCCAATTGGTACTTATAAAAATGATGCGTTAATCATTGCTTCTGGTGGTCGATTTATCAAAAAATTACCTGGTATTGAGCATGCTATTACGCCATGTGAAGGGCTTAAAGCGGCTGAGGAAATTCGAGATCGTGTTAAGGCGATGGATGGTGGTGATGTTGCTATTGGATTTTCAGGCAACCCTAAAGAGCCGAGCGCTATGCGTGGCGGACCGATGTTTGAATTTTTGTTTGGGCTTGATACCCAGCTCCGCGCGGAAGGTCGTCGTGATAAATTTAATCTAACTTTTTTCACTCCTGCAGAAAAGCCGGGTGCTCGTTTGGGTAAAAAAGCGGTCAAAGGCTTATTAGACGAGATGAAAAAACGTAATATTACGACACATCTTGGCCATAAGATGAAAAAATTCGAAGCTGATAAAGTAATAACTGAAGGTGGCGAGTTTGCTGCAGATTTAATTTTATTTATGCCGGGCATGACAGGTAATACTTGGTTTGATAATACTGATCTTGCGCGCAGTGAAGGTGGACTATTAAAAGCTAATAAATTCTGTGAAGTAGAAGGCACAGACAAGGTTTTTGTTGCAGGTGATTCGGGCTCTTTCCCTGGGCCAGAATGGATGCCAAAACAAGCACATATGGCCGATCTTCAGGCTGAGGCTGCTGCTAAAAATGCATTAGATCGTCTTGATGATAATGACTCTAGCCACACTTTTAAAATTGAACTAATGTGTATTGTTGATTCAAACAACAAAGGTATGTATGTTTCTCGTACCCTTAAGGGTGGGCTAATGTTGCCAAATTGTCGATTGATGCATCTAGCTAAAAAGGTGTTTGGCTGGTGGTATTTGCGTCAATACAGATAAAGTAAACTCAAGTTCGAGCTTGAATATTTGATAAGAGGGTGGGGTATGAGCGATTGTTTGTTTTGTAAAATTATTGCAGGTGAAATTCCTTCTAATAAAATTTTTGAAGATGAAGATGTTTACGCTTTTCATGATATTGGTGCACAAGCGCCACACCATTTTTTAGTGGTTCCTAAGCGGCACATTGCCACTTTAAACGATGCTGATGATGCAGCTTTAGTGGGCAAGCTAACACTAACAGCCAGCAAGATTGCCAAGACAATTGGCTTTGCTAAAGATGGTTATCGTGTGGTGATGAATTGCAATGAAGATGGTGGTCAAACGGTGTATCACATTCATTTGCATTGTCTTGGCGGGCGCTCTCTTTCCTGGCCGCCAGGCTAGGTTTTGCGCTTGTCTGCAAAGCCTTGTTTTTTATAACAACATCTATCAATAAATTCACTCATAAATAAGATAAAATCTCTAGCTGAAATTTATTTAATTGTAATTGATCCATGAGTAACGAATTCCTAGACAGACATATCGGTCCAAGCGCCGAAGATATCACTTCAATGTTAGACGCAATCAACTGTAAAACAGTTGATGAGGTAATTTCAAAAACCGTTCCAAATGCTATTTTATTTGGCAATCGTATGGAAGTTGATGAAGGCTTAACTGAACGCGATAGTCTTGAGCTTGCCACAAAGCTTGCGAGCGATAACGTATTAGCGATGAACTTCATTGGTCAGGGATATTACGGTACTTTGATGCCGACAGTTATTCAGCGTAATATTTTAGAAAATCCTGGTTGGTATACGGCTTACACACCTTATCAGGCTGAAATTTCTCAAGGTCGTTTGGAAATGTTATTGAACTTCCAGCAAATGATTATTGACCTTACTGGCATGGATATTTCCAATGCATCGCTATTGGATGAGCCAACTGCATGTGCTGAAGCCATGATGATGGCAAAACGTGCTAATCGTAAAAATAAATCTAACAAATTTTTGATCGATAGTAATACCAATATACAAACCATTACTATCTTACAAACTCGTGCTAAGCCACTTGGTATTGAACTGGTAGTTGAAGATATTCAAAATAACGACTTTAGTGATTGTTTTGCTGCATTATTGCAATCGCCTGGTGCTAATGGCGAAGTTCGCGATTTAACGAGTGATATCGCTAAAGCTAAAGATAATGGTGTATTGACCATTGTTGCTTGTGATGTATTGGCCTTAGCACTCATTAAAACACCAGCTGAAATGGGCGCTGATATTGCTGTGGGAAATTCGCAACGCTTTGGTGTACCAATGGGATTTGGCGGTCCTCACGCAGCTTATTTAGCGACGCGTGATGAATTTAAACGTATGGTTCCAGGACGTATTATTGGCGTTTCACAAGATGTACTCGGTAATCCAGCAATGCGCATGTCTCTGCAAACACGTGAGCAGCACATTCGTCGCGATAAGGCCACTAGTAATATTTGTACAGCGCAAGTTTTATTGGCAGTATTAGCAGCAGCTTATGGCGTTTATCATGGTGCAGCTGGGCTTAAGAAAATTGCAAGCAAGGTACACGCTAAAGCGAGCAACTTAGCAGCAAGTTTGAGTGTAGCTGGTTTTGAGTTAGCAGCAACACAATTTTTTGACACAATTACAATTAAGACAGATAAGGCTCAAGATTTATTTACTAGTGCTCAAAAAATGGGTATCAATATTCGTCTATTAAATGATACGCAGCTGAGTATGTCAGTAGACGAAACTACTACTGAAGCTCAATTATTGGCGTTATTATCGGTATTTTCAATTGATAAATTACTAGAATCAGACGCAGCGTTATCTGTTGACATGATGCGTACCACAGAGTATTTAACCCATCCTGTATTCAGTTTGTATCATTCAGAGACTGAAATGATGCGTTATTTAAAGCGTTTAGAAAACAAGGATATCGCGCTAAATCATTCTATGATTGCATTAGGCTCATGCACGATGAAGTTGAATGCTGCTACGCAGATGTACCCGATTAGCTTGCCAGGGTTTTCAAAATTACACCCTTATGCACCTGAAGATCAAACACAAGGTTATCAGCAATTATTTAAAGATCTGGAGCATGCATTATGTGAGGTAACTGGCTATGATGCAGTATCTTTACAGCCTAATGCAGGCTCTCAAGGTGAATTTGCAGGTTTGTTGGCGATTCATTCTTATCATCAGTCACGTGGCGATCATGATCGTAATATCTGTTTAATTCCTTCGTCTGCACATGGTACCAATCCTGCTAGTGCAGTAATGGCTGGTATGAAAGTGGTGATCGTTAAGTGTGATGAAGCTGGTAATATCGATATTAACGATCTTAAGACCAAGGTAGAAAAACATCAAGATAAGCTTGCAGCTATCATGGTGACTTACCCATCAACTCACGGTGTATTTGAAGTTGAAATTAAAAATATTTGTGACATTATTCACAATGCTGGCGGCCAAGTTTATTTAGATGGTGCCAATCTAAATGCTATGGTTGGTATTACTCGCATGGGTGAATTCGGCGCAGATGTATCTCATATTAATTTACATAAAACCTTTGCCATTCCACATGGTGGTGGCGGTCCAGGCATGGGTCCAATTGGTGTAAAGTCACATTTGGCACCATTTTTACCAGGTGATCCATTAGATAAAGATTCAAATGCAGTATCTGCTGCTATGTATGGTTCTGCTTCAATTTTGCCAATCTCTTGGTCGTATATTAAGCTATTAGGAAAGTATGGCATGCAGCGTTCAACTGAGGTTGCTATTGTTAGTGCTAACTATATCGCAGATGCGTTGAAAGATAGCTTCCCGATTCTTTATCGTGGCGATCAAGGTATGGTTGCTCATGAATGTATTATTGATATTCGCCCCCTAAAAGCTCAAAGTGATATTTCTGAAGAAGATATTGCTAAGCGTCTAATGGACTACGGCTTTCACTCACCAACCATGAGTTTTCCAGTGGCAGGTACACTAATGATCGAGCCAACAGAAAGTGAATCAAAACGTGAAATAGATCGCTTTATTACAGCCATGATTAGTATTCATGATGAAATTCAAAAAGTCATTTCAGGTGAGTGGGATAAGGATAACAATCCACTAAAAAATGCCCCACATACAGCACATGAAATGGCTGGAGAATGGAATTATCCATACACCAGACAAGAGGCGCTGTATCCAGTTCAAACGCTGGTCACTAATAAATACTTTCCGCCAGTTAAGCGTATTGATAATGTTTATGGTGATCGTAATTTATTCTGTTCTTGTATCACCACAGAAGACTTTGAATAATTTAACTTTATTCATCTAAAACTTGCATTAAAATAGCTCAAAACTTAAGGTTTTTTATTCTATAAAAAACCGTTATTTCCAGGGGGAAAATGAGCCAGATTGGCCTTGAGCAGCAAAGCGTTGCTGAGTTTAGTGAGCGCGCATATCTTGATTATTCAATGTACGTCATCCTTGACCGTGCATTGCCGTTTGTCGGTGATGGGCTAAAGCCTGTTCAAAGGCGAATTGTGTATGCGATGAGCGAGCTTGGACTTAAATCTACTGCCAAATTCAAAAAATCAGCCCGTACAGTAGGTGATGTTCTGGGTAAATTTCACCCTCATGGTGATAGTGCTTGTTATGAAGCTATGGTACTCATGGCTCAGCCTTTTTCTTACCGCTACCCCTTTATCGATGGCCAGGGAAACTGGGGCGCACCTGATGATCCTAAGTCGTTTGCTGCCATGCGTTATACTGAGTCTAAATTATCTCGCTATGCAGATTTACTTCTTGCAGAGATAAACCAAGGTACGGTTAACTGGGCAGACAACTTTGATGGCTCTTTACAAGAGCCTAAAAATCTACCTGCACAAGTGCCTAATCTATTGCTGAATGGCACTTCGGGTATTGCAGTTGGTATGGCAACAGATGTACCACCTCACAATCTGACAGAAGTGGTCAGTGCCTGTATTCAATTGCTTGACAAACCGTCGAGTGATTTGGATGAGATTATGCAAATTATCCCAGCGCCAGATTATCCAACACATGCCAATATTGTTTCGTCTGCCAAAGACATTAGGCAGATTTATGAAACCGGCCATGGTTCAGTTAAGATGCGTGCCACTTATCAGAAGGAAAATGGCGATATTGTAATTGAAACATTGCCTTACCAAACTTCTGGGTCTAAAGTAATTACCCAGATTGCAGCGCAAATGCGTGCTAAAAAACTTCCATTGGTTGATGATATTCGCGATGAGTCTGACCATGAAAATCCAACGCGTATTGTTGTTGTGCCACGATCAAATAGAGTAGATGTAGATAGCCTGATGTTGCATTTGTTTGCCACCACAGATTTGGAAAAAAGTTATCGCGTTAATATGAACGTGATTGGTCTTAATGGTAAGCCACAGGTGAAACCGTTAATCCCAATGCTTAAAGAATGGCTAACGTATAGAACACAAATTGTCACCAAAAAGCTAACACACCGTTTGGATAAAATTTTGGCACGACTACATATTTTGGAAGGCTTATTAACTGCCTTTTTGAATATTGATGAAGTGATTGCCATCATTCGTGAAAACGATAAACCAAAGCCGATATTAATGTCACACTTTAAGCTTAGTGAGATTCAAGCAGAGGCAATTTTAGAGCTTAAATTACGTCATTTGGCAAAGCTTGAAGAAGTAAAAATTCAGGCAGAGCAAGAAGAGCTGGCTGCTGAAAAAGAAAAATTAGAATTACTACTTTCTAGTGATAATCGTCTTAAGACTTTTATTAAGAAAGAGTTAAAAGCTATTATTGATCAATTTGGTGATGAGCGACGATCTGCTATTAAAACGGATGTTAGTATTGCTCAAGCATTCAGTGAAGATGACCTGGTGCCAGCTGAGAATATTACTGTTGTACTTAGTGATAAAGGTTGGATTCGTAGTGCTAAAGGTCATGATATTGATCCAACCACGCTCAATTATAAATCTGGTGATAATTACTTGACTAGCGTCCAAGGTAGAAGTAATAAAAACGCTATTTTTATTGATTCTACTGGGCGCTCTTATTCTTTATCGGCTAACTCTCTACCAAGTGCAAGAGGCCAAGGGGAGCCGTTAACTGGCAAGCTTTCTCCCCCAACAGGTGCCGAGTTTGTTGATGTGGTGATGGGTGATGATGAGCAACATATCTTGCTAGCTTCAGATGCGGGTTATGGGTTTATTGCCACCATTGGTGATTTGCATTCTAAGAAAAAAGCTGGAAAGGTATCACTTAGCTTGCCGGGCGAAGCTAAAGTAATGAGAGTGATTAACGTTGATGATTTAGAAAATCAATTTGTTGCTGTTACGACTAATCGTGGACGTTTATTAGTATTTCCAGTAGCTGAACTTCCAATTTTGTCAAAAGGCAAAGGTAATAAGCTAATTCAAATTCCAGCAAAAGATCTAAAAGCTAGAGAAGAGTTTGTTGTTGGGCTTTGTGTATTGCTAGACACTCAGAATCTTAGGGTTTACGCAGGAAAGCGTCATCTAACTATAAAATTCAAAGACTTAACTAACTACATCGGTTTAAGAGCGCGACGTGGAAACTTATTGCCAAAAGGCTATCAAGGTGTTGATTCAATTGAGGCGGTAGAATAACAATCTCCCCTGTTAATCAGGGTGTAATTTTTATGCCATCAAAGGTATAATTAATCTTTTACCCAATTTTTCCGAAAATGTTCGTCCTAAAAATTGTTACAGACTTCGCATCTGCACACTCCCTAAGGGATTACCCGGGAGATTGTTCTCGCTTACATGGTCATAATTGGCAGGTGGAAATGCTTGTCGCCTCCAAAGTGCTTGATGATACTGGCATGGCAATCGACTTTCGAGAAATTAAAAAACAAACAAAAGAGGTTGTTAAAAGACTAGATCATCAATATTTAAATGATGTTGCGCCCTTTGATAAGCTTAACCCGACCGCTGAAAATATTGCTAAATATTTTTTTGAAGAGGTTGGTAAATTAATTAACACAGATGATGTTCGAGTTAAAGAGGTAACCATTTGGGAAACCCTAAGAGCATCAGTCACTTACTCGGAGGATTAATCATGAAATCTTGTGATTTACCTGATACACAAAACAACCTAGACACTCGACAAATTATTATTGACAGAGTGGGTATTAAAGATATTGCACATCCGATTACTTATGTTGATCGTGATGGTAATAAGTCTCCAACAGTGGGCAACTTTACCATGACAGTCACTTTGCCAGAAAATGTCAAAGGCACGCACATGTCTCGTTTTATTCAAATTTTAAATGAAGGTCCGTGTGAGTTTAACAGTGGAAATTTTAGCAAGATTATAGAAAAAGTGCGTGATCGCTTAGAGTCTGATACTGCACACATAACCCTAGATTTTCCATTTTTCAGAAAGAAATCAGCGCCTTCTTCTGGTGTTGAATCTTTAATGGATTATCAAGTTACTTTGGATGGCTCTCTTGAAAAAGGTAAAACCGAAGTAATGATAAAGGTTGTTGTTCCTGTAACCAGCCTTTGCCCATGTTCAAAAAGTATTTCTAAATATGGTGCGCACAATCAGCGCTCTCATATCACTATTAAAGCTAAGGCCGCTGTTGGAAAAACACTATACCTTGAGGATTTGATCGATCTTGCTGAGAAAAAAGCTTCTTGCGAACTGTATGCAATTCTTAAGCGTGAAGACGAAAAAGTAGTTACTGAAAGAGCTTATGATAACCCGGCATTTGTTGAGGATTTAGTGCGTGATATTGCCGTTGCTTTAAATGCTAACGATAATATTAACTATTACAGCCTTGAATCAGAAAATTTTGAGTCTATTCATAATCATTCAGCATACGCATTAATTGAAAATCAGAAGTAAATAACCATGAAATACAATACTGACAATCTAAGAATTACCTCTAGTGCCCCTATTATGGTGCCAAATGAGCTGATGGAGATGTTTCCACTTAGCGATAGTGGATCCACTAGTATTTTTCAAGCGCGTGAAACGATTTCTAACATCATCTCTGGACAAGACAAACGCCTAATGGTGATTGTTGGACCATGTTCAATTCATGATCCTCAGGCAGCACGTGATTATGCAAAGAAATTAGACACCCTAAAGGAAACGCTAAAAGAAGATTTGTTTGTTGTAATGCGTGTGTATTTTGAAAAGCCACGCACAACTATTGGCTGGAAGGGGTTAATTAATGATCCTGACTTAAATGAGAGTTTTGATATTGATAAAGGCTTAAAAACTGCTCGTCACCTTTTGGCTGATATTGCTGACTTAGGTATGCCGGTTGCTGTTGAATATCTTGACTTAATTACGCCACAATATATTTCAGACCTTATTTCATGGGGTGCAATTGGCGCACGCACAACTGAGAGTCAATCTCATCGAGAATTGGCTTCAGCCTTATCTTGCCCGGTAGGATTTAAAAACGGCACCACAGGCTCCCTTAGAGTGGCGATTGATGCGATTAAGTCTGCATGTAGCCCTCATCACTTGCTATCTGTTAATAAAGAAGGTGGCGTTAGTCACTATACTTCTTCGGGCAATGAGAGTACTCATATTATTCTACGTGGTGGTGCTGATGGGCCAAATTATTCAAAAACACATGTTGAAAGTGCTTCTGAGCAGTTATTAGCTGATGGGCTTAATCATCGTGTTATGGTAGATTTCTCTCATGCTAATAGCGAAAAACAGTTTAAAAATCAGTTAAAGGTTGGTAGCAATGTGGCCGAGCAAATTGCGTCAGGATCACAAAAGATTTTTGGTGTTATGATAGAGTCGAATATTAACGAAGGAAATCAGCCAGTTGGCCCGTTAGAATCACTCAAATACGGCGTTAGTATTACTGATAGTTGTATTAATTGGGAAGACACTGAAACCTTGCTAAAAACGCTGGCACAATCAGTGCGCACTAAAAACACCTAAGTTATTGATTTAACATAAGTTTTATTAAATAATTTTCTCTTAAATATCTCCTTAAATTTACCTGTTTATATCGTGTAAATTCACTCACTTAGGGTACAATAAAAGCTAATTTAATCAAGCGAATTTTTTGTATGTCAGACGATACAAATAACACTGAAGATCTAGAAGTTTTTGAGCCTAATTTTCCAATAGTTACTATTGAAGATGAGATGCGTAATTCTTATTTAGAATACGCCATGAGTGTCATTGTTGGTCGTGCGTTACCTGATGTTCGAGATGGTCTTAAGCCGGTACACAGACGCGTGTTATATGCAATGGATGTGCTTGGCAATGATTACAACAAATCTTATAAAAAATCTGCCCGTATTGTCGGTGACGTGATTGGTAAGTATCACCCGCATGGCGATACTGCTGTGTACGATACTATCGTACGTATGGCACAACCATTCTCGATGCGTAATATCTTAATCGACGGTCAAGGTAACTTTGGTTCGGTCGATGGTGATTCAGCAGCAGCGATGCGTTATACAGAAATTCGTATGGCCAAACTTTCACACGAGCTATTACGCGATCTTGATAAAGATACAGTTGATTTTATTGATAACTATGATGGCTCAGAATCAGAGCCAAGTGTACTACCAACACGCGTACCAAATCTTTTAGCCAATGGCTCATCAGGTATTGCTGTTGGTATGGCAACCAACATTCCACCACACAACCTTGGTGAAGTTATTGAGGCTTGTTTAAGAGTTATTGATAATGAAAATATCAGTGTTGATGAGTTATTAGAAGTTATTCCAGGACCTGACTTCCCGACAGCCGGCATTATCAATGGTGCTAGCGGCATTCGCCAGGCTTATGAAACAGGCAAAGGCAAAATTTACTTACGCTCTGTTTCTCATGTTGAGGGCGAAGACAAGCAAAGTATCGTAGTCACAGAATTACCATACCAAGTTAACAAAGCTCGCTTAATCGGAAAAATTGCCGACCTAGTTAGAGATAAGCGAGTTGATGGTATTACCGGCCTTAGAGATGAGTCTGATAAAGATGGCATGCGCATGGTAATCGAGCTACGTCGCGGCGAAGTGCCCGAAGTAATGCTTAATAATCTTTATAAGCTAACTGAAATGCAAACAGTATTTGGCATCAATATGGTGGCAATTGATAAGGGTATGCCTAAGCTTATGACGCTTAAAGGCATCCTAGACGCCTTTATCGCCCATAGAAGAGATATTGTTACACGTCGCTCTATCTTCGATTTAAACAAAGCTAGAAATAGAGCTCACTTGTTAGAAGGTTTGTCAGTTGCATTACATAATATTGATAAAATTATTGAGTTGATTAAGTCTGCTAATAATCCAAGCGAAGCTAAAGAGAGTCTTGTTGCTAAAACTTGGGATGGTTCGGTCATTAAAGAGCTTATTGGTGATCGTGATATGGCTATGTTTAAGCCAGAAGATTTATTGCCTGAGCTGGGCTTACAAGCAAGTGGTGATTACCAGCTTTCAATTCAGCAGGCGCAAGCCATTCTTGACCTTAAGCTACATCGTTTAACTGGCCTAGAAAAAGACAAAATTTTCGACGAATTCAATGAGTTATTAGAGCGTATTAAATATCTATTAGATATCTTACAAAACCCAGATCGCTTAATGCAAGTGATTCGTGACGAGCTTAATGAGATTCGTGATAATTACGCTAACGGGCGAATGACTCAGATCATCGAGCACAAAATTGATCTAACCCTGGAAGATCTTATTGTTCAAGAAGAGCGCGTAGTAACATTATCACACGGTGGTTATGTGAAGGCGCAATCGCTGAGTGATTACCAGGCACAGCGTCGTGGTGGCAAAGGTAAGGCTGCAACCAAGATGAAAGACGAAGATTTTGTCGATCAACTGTTTGTTGCAAACTCACACGACACAGTGTTGTGCTTCTCATCAGCAGGCAAGGTTCATTGGCTTAAGGTGTATGAATTGCCGGTAGCATCACGCACTGCAAGAGGAAAGCCAATTATTAATCTATTGCCGCTTGAAAAAGAAGAGGTGATTAACGCCATTCTGCCAGTATCAGAATTTACTCAAGATCAGTTTGTATTCATGGTTACAAGTTCAGGTACCTGTAAAAAAACTTCATTGACTAACTTTGCAAGACCTCGTAAGGGTGGCATTATTGCCATTGAATTGCGTGATGGTGATAAGCTAGTTGGCGTGGAAATTACCTCAGGTGATAATGATATTATGCTGTTCTCAGCAAATGGTAAGTCAATTCGCTTTAAAGAGGCAGATGTACGAGCAGTAGGTCGCACAGCTATTGGTGTGCGCGGTATGAAGTTGGTTGATGATGAAATCGTTTCAGCAATTGTTGCAGATGATCATAGTCCAATTCTTACAGCGACTGAAAAAGGCTACGGCAAGCGTACAGAGCTAGAAGAGTATCGTTCTCAAGCGCGTGGTGGTTC
>CAJVCJ010000075.1 GCA_910595855.1 Candidatus Thioglobus vulcanius
AAAAAGCCAAAGATAACTGGAAAGACAATATAGAACGAAAAGAGTAGGCCAGCATAAAATAAAATAGTTGATGAAACCACCAGAGGCACAATCATTTGTCTTTCATGTTTGTAAAGTGCAGGTGCAATAAATTTCCAAACCTGATACAGTAAATATGGCATAGCAAGATATACTGCCATAATTAATGCCATTTTTAACGGCGTTAAGAAGGGGGAAATAACACCAATAGCGATAATATTACTACCTTGAGGAAGTACATTAATAATAGGGGCGGCAATAAAACTATACACTTCATTGGCAAACGGAAAGATGCTAATAAAGATAACCAAAATAGCAATAACAGAGCGCAATAAAATATCGCGAAGCTCAACTAAATGTTGAACAAATGTCATTTCTTTAGAGGTCATGATTTATCATTGTTAACATTATTTTTAATGTCATTGACAGTGTCTTTTGTTTCGTCAAAAATTTCAATAATGTTTGAGTCTTTATCCATAGAGCTTAGCTGTTCTTTGAATTTTTCTACTTCTAACTCATCACTAACGTCGTCTTGAATTTTTGCAATGAAGCGCTTGGCTTTGCCTACATATCTTCCAGCAGCTCTGGCAATTCCAGGCATGCGCTCAGGTCCAACAATAATTAGAGCAATAACACCAATTAAGGCAAACTCCCAAAATCCGACATCAAACATAAATCTATTTTATTTTTTATCTTTGTTTGTATCTACAGTTTCAGCTTCAATAACGTCGTCTTTGTCATTTTTTTTTCTTTGAACGGTTTCAGCCTCAATAATGCTTTCTTTGTCATCAAGTTTCTTATCTTCTCCGTCTTTCATAGATTTTTTAAAACCTTTGATAGCGTTACCCAAGTCTCCACCTATGTTTTTTAAGCGTTTACCACCAAAAAGCACTAATACAATCACTAAAATAATAATTAGTTCAAAAGGTCCTGGCATCATAATTCTCTCCTATTATTTGTTTTATTTGTTTCTATTGGCTTTTTCTTCTAACCCCGACAAGCCAAAGCGCCTAGATAATTCTTGTTCTATTTTAGCTACTTCTATATCTTTGTGTCGTAGTAATACGAGTGTGTGAAACCATAAGTCTGCAACTTCGTAAATAATCTTATCTTCAATATTATCTTTGGTTGCCATAATGACTTCTGCAGATTCTTCACCGATTTTTTTAAGGATTTCATCGGTGCCTTTATTGTATAGCGAAGATACGTACGAGCTATCTGAACTTGCGCTTTTTCGCTGTTCTAAGATTGCTTCTAATTGTGTAAAAATATTATCCATATATGTCCTTTGGGTCTTTAATAATGTCAGCAGTTATTGACCAATTATCATTATCTATTTTTTGAAAAAAACAAGATGCTCTGCCAGTATGACAAGCGATACCACCAATTTGCTCTATTTTAAGAAGAATTACGTCCCGATCACAATCACTGTATATTTCTTTGATGACTTGAGTGTGGCTAGATTCCTCACCTTTAAACCATAGTTTTTTTCTTGAACGCGAGTAATACACCGCCTGCTGCTTTTCAATAGTGAGTTTTAATGATTCCTTGTTCATCCAGGCAAACATTAAAATTTCTCCAGTTTTGTAATCTTGGGCAATGGCTGGAATTAAGCCTTGGTCGTCAAATTTTACTTGCTCTAATACATCCATGTGCTAGGTTGTTGATCAGCTAAAATGATTAATTTTACGCCACTACATCCATAGATGAAATTATTTATTGCTAGCTTGTTTCTTTCAGTTAATGTCTGGGCTAATATTGATAATTTCTCTGTCAGTAGCGATCGATCGTTTTATATTGTTGATGGCGATAGTATTAGTTTGCAAATGCGACTAGCTGGTATTGACACGCCAGAAATTAAACAAAAGTGTCGACAATACAAAGATCAAATAATTGATTGTGGTCGCCTTTCTAGGCGTTATTTACAACGACTACTAAAAAACTTACCAGGAGATGTAAATATTCATCCTGTTGGCGTTGATCATTATCAGCGAATTTTGGTTAGAGTTTACAAGGGCGATACTAATATTGGCCAACTGATGGTTCAATCAGGCATGGCATTTTCTTATAAAGATATTTATCGTCAAGAAGAGCAATTGGCCAAAGCAGAAAAATTAGGGTTTTGGGGTTTTGATACGCCACCGATTGAGCCTTACAAATGGCGAAAATTAAAACGCAACTAGTCTCACTATCTCATAGTAACTAACTCTTCAGCGCTTGATGGATGAATCGCCACTGTGTCGTCAAATTGTTTTTTAGTTGCGCCCATTTTAATGGCGACAGCAAACCCTTGTAGCATTTCATCTGCTCCATGTCCCATAATATGACAACCAACAACTTTTTCATCATCACCTTCACATACCAGTTTTAATGCTGTGGTAGTTTTATGATCCAATAATGCGTCAGCCATCGGGGTAAATTCTGATTTGTAAATTTTTACTTTATCAAATTTTTCATTAGCTTGAACTTCAGTTAAGCCGATGGTGCCGATAGGTGGATGAGAAAATACCACTGTTGCAATGTTGTTGTAATCAAGATGGCGATCAGTCATACCGTTATATAATCGGTCAGATAATCTTCTACCAGCAGCAATGGCTACTGGCGTGAGTGGTGCACGACCTGTGGCATCACCCAAAGCAAAAATATTGTCAACATTAGTTACCTGAAATTTATCCGTAGGAATAAAGCCACGTTGATTGCATTCAACACCTGCATTTTCTAGACCTAAATGCTGTGTCATTGGGTTTCTGCCAACCGCCCATATAACCGTATCAAAGCCAGAAAATTCACCTTTGTTAGTGATAACAGTTTTGTCTTTAGTAACTTTTTCAATCTGTGACTCATGATGAATGGTGATACCATGTGCCGTATAGTCTTTATCAAGTGCTGCTTGGATCATTGGGTCAAATCCTCTAAGTAAAGTATCAGCACGACCAAAAAGTTCTACCTTTGAGCCTAATGCATTAAGCACGCCAGCAAGTTCTACTCCAATATAGCCACCACCAATAACAGCCACTTTTTCAGGTAATTGATCTAATTCAAAAAATCCATCAGAAGTAATGCCATGTTCAGCACCTTCAATATGAGGAACGGCAGGCTCGCCACCTGGAGATAGCACAATATGATCAGCTGTGTATTCTTTACCATTGACAGAGATGGTGTTTTTATCAACCAGCTTTCCAAAGCCGTGGATATAGTCAATACCTAAATCCTCTAAATAGCCGTCATACCAATTAGTAATGCCTTTAATGTAGTTTTCGCGACCCTCTTTGAGTTTCTTCCATGAGAAGTTTTTTAGTTCAACATCAAATCCAAACCCTTTTGCACTATTGATTTGAGTTGCTGTATTAGCAGCAAACCACATGACTTTTTTAGGAACACAGCCAACATTAACGCAAGTACCACCAATTGTTTTAACTTCAATCACAGCACATTTTTTGCCATATTCTGAAGCTCTTTCTACTGCCGATAATCCACCAGAACCGGCACCAATTGCGATCATATCGTAATGTGTTGTTTTATTTGTCATGTCTACTCCTTAATTTTAAGTGCAATAGGCTTTTCCTATAGCAAACTAATATCCAGCTTTTAAACTAGCTTCAATAAATTTATCTAAATTTCCATCAAGTACGTCGCCAGTATTGGTTGATTCTACACCGGTGCGCAGATCTTTAATACGTGATTGATCAAGTACGTATGAGCGAATTTGATGTCCCCAGCCAATGTCAGATTTTGCATCTTCTTGCTCTTGGCTTTCACTATTACGCTTTTGCATTTCAAGCTCATATAGTTTTGATTTCAACTGCTTCATTGCCTGATCTTTATTGGCATGCTGAGAGCGACCATCTTGACACTGAACCACAGTATTGGTGGGTAGGTGGGTGATACGCACAGCAGAATCTGTTTTGTTCACGTGCTGTCCACCTGCACCACTAGCGCGGTAGGTATCAATACGAATTTCTGACTTATTGATTTCAATGTCAATATCATCATCAACTTCAGGTGAAACAAACACCGAGCAAAATGAAGTATGGCGTTTTCCGTTTGCATTAAAAGGAGATTTTCTTACTAGGCGATGAATGCCAATTTCACTTCTTAGCCAGCCATAAGCATATTCACCATCAAAATGAATAGTGGCGGATTTAATGCCAGCAACTTCACCTGCTGAGGCCTCCATGAGCTTCACTTTGAATTTATGTTTATCACCCCAGCGTAAGTACATTCGCAATACCATTTCCGCCCAATCTTGAGCCTCCGTACCACCTGAGCCTGATTGTATATCTAAGTAAGCTGAATTAGAATCAAGCTCACCATTAAACATGCGTTCAAATTCAAGCTTAGCAATAGATTTTTCTATTATGCTAAGGTCGTCTTTGACACCATTGGCAGTATCATCATCGTCTTCTGATTGTGCCATATCGAGTAATTCACTCGCATCGTTTAAGATGTTATCTGCTTGCTCAAAAGTTTGACATACATACTCTAGTGTTGATTTTTCTCGGCTTAAAGCTTGGGCGCCTTCAGGATTGGACCAAACTTCTGGATTTTCCATTTCAAGTAGCACCTCTTCTAGGCGACCTTGTTTTTCCTCAAGATTTAAGTGAGCAGATAATATTCTTGTACGCTCAATAAGATCGTCAATGTGTTGGTAAGTTGGTGATAGCTCCATGATGCTAATTTTACTATTGAGTGGGCATAAAAAAAGCCCCAAACGGGGCTTTTATAAAAATAATTTAAATTATTTTCTTAGACCTAAACGCGAAATCAAATCAGAATAAGCGCTTACGTTTTTACCCTTAAGGTAAGTAAGTAATTTCTTACGTTGAGAAACTAAATGTAAAAGACCTCTTCTTGAGTGGTGATCTTTTTTATGTGTTTTAAAATGCTCAGTTAAATGTTTAATGCGAGCTGTTAATAAGGCAACTTGTACGTTAGTAGAACCAGTGTCTCCATCAGTAGCTTGGTATTCTTTGATGATTGCTTGTGTATCGATTGACATAATATATTTTCTAAAACATAAATAATAAAGGGTAAATTATACGCTAAATTGTTTAATCATTCTAATACTTAAAGTAAATAAGTTAATAAAAACTAGACTCACCTTCTGGGCGAGTTTTAAAACGCCTATGGATCCACAAATATTGGTCAGGGTTTTTAAGTATTTGTGCTTCTAAAATTTTATTGGTTATTGCAGCGCTAGCCATTGCATCAGCGTCTGGATACTGATCGATAGGCTGTTCAAAATTCATGCTATAGCCAGATTCAGTGCGAATAAAATAATAAGGAATCACCACAGTATTATCACCTTTGGCCAGACGCGCAGTTGCAGTAACAGTGGCTGTTTGAATATTAAAAAAAGGCGCAAAAACACATTTTTCTATTCCTAAATCTTGATCGGGCGCATACCAAATAGGTAGTTTGTTTTTAATTGCCTTAAGCATTGAGCGTGTATCTTTGGTTTTGATCATTACAGCACCATTATCAACAAATCCTTTGCGCATTACCTCATCAAATAAAGCATTATTTTGAGGTCTGTAAATATTAGCAATATTATGCTTCAATAAAAGTGCACGTGAGCCTAGCATTAGTGGCATAAAGTGAGCCGCTAATAAAATAACACTTTTT
>CAJVCJ010000076.1 GCA_910595855.1 Candidatus Thioglobus vulcanius
CCAATCGTTCCAGAATCTTCGATCATGTGGCGCTCTTCACTACCTAGTGTATTTATTATTAGCCCACTAACAAAGAAAACAGAGTTACGCTTTATTCGCTTAGGCGAGCAAGTTGGTAAGAATAAAAAGAGTGTTTTATCAGGATTGAAGATTGGTGAAAAGATTGTTGCCAATCCAAATATTTTAATGGTTTCAGGAATGGATATTTAATTCGTTAATTATGTCAAATAACAACACAACACCGAACGACGAAGTAGATTTGGGCATAGCTGGCAAGCTAACCAAAGCCTTTATCACTTCCCCGCTATCGATTATCATATTCTTCGCCATGCTTGGTGCAGGTATTATTGGTCTTATTTCCACACCAAGACAGGAAGATCCTCAAATATCAGTACCTCTGATCGATCTTTTTGTTGAATATCCAGGCGCTTCCTCTGAAGAGGTTTCTAATATTGTTGTTAAACCGCTTGAGCGTTTAATGTCACATATTTTGGGTGTTAAGCATGTGTATTCAGTCAGTGACAAAGGTCAAGGAATTATCACGGTAGAATTTGATGTTGGTCAGGAGATGAACGCCTCAATCATCAAGGTGCGCGACAAAATGCTTGCCAATCTTGAATTTATGCCACCAGGGGCTAGACAGCCATTAATCAAACCTAAAGAAATTGATGATGTGCCAATTATCAACCTTACGCTTTGGTCAAAATCCTTGGATGATGGGCAATTACGTTCACTGGGTTTAGAGCTTATTCAACAGCTAGAAAAAGTTAAAGATACCAACAATGGATTTATTGTTGGTGGCCGTAAAGAGATTTTCCATATTGATGCCTATCCAGGCCGATTAGCGGGCTATGGCGTTTCAATTCAACAAATTGCCAATACTGTGGGAAGTGCGAATGTTCGTGAACATACGGGTAATATCGAGCTAAACGGCTATGAAATGGAAGTCTATGCAGGAGATTTTTTCGCTAAAGTTGAAGATATTGAAAACTTAGTAATTGCAGTAAATGACGGCAAGCCTATTTATGTTCGTGATGTGGCAGATGTATATTACGCCCCGGAAGAAACCGAGCACATGGTTACTTACTATACGGGTAAAGCTAATAAATCAGGCAAAAAAGCAACCGCAGAACAAGCGGTTACTATTGCGATTGCTAAGAAATTCGGTACAAACGGTGTTGCAGTTGCTGACAGTATCTTGGCTAAAGTAGAAGAGCTAAAAGGTCGACTTATTCCAGATAATGTGGAAGTGGCAGTCACTAGAAACTACGGTAAATCAGCCAAAGATAAGGTTAATGCGTTAATCAAGAAGTTATTTATTGCAACTGGCGCAGTAACATTACTAGTTTGGTTTGCTTTAGGTTGGCGTCCTGCGCTTGTTGTTACCTTGGTTATTCCGGTTGTATTGTTAATGACAATATTCTCCGCATGGATTCTTGGTATGACCATTGACCGTGTAAGTTTATTTGCGTTAATTTTCTCAATTGGTATTTTGGTGGATGATGCCATTGTTGTTACCGAAAATATTTATAGACGTTGGCTGATAGATAACAAAATTACAATCGGTACAGCAATCGATGCAGTTCGTGAAGTTGGTAATCCAACTATTTTAGCTACATTTACAGTGGTTGCTGCGTTAGTACCAATGGCTGCAGTAAGCGGCATGATGGGTCCGTACATGGCGCCGATCCCAGTATTAGGCTCGGTAGCAATGATGTTCTCATTATTTGCTGCATTTGTCTTTACACCATACTTTATTATGAAGTTTGTGCCGCCACTTAATGTGCTGCACAAAATGCATGAAAAAGAAGAAAAAGAAGCTAAGGTATTGTCTAATTTCTACCGTACCACTATTACGGCTTTATTTAATAAGCCAGTTTATGGGTGGGGATTTTTGATGGGCCTGGTCGTGTTATTTTTCATGGCGATGTCAATGTTCTATACGACAGCTGTTCCAGTTAAGATGTTACCTTTAGATAATAAATCTGAATTTGGTGTTGTGCTTGATATGCCAGATGGTACTGCGCTATCAAATACAGCATCAACATTACACTTAATGGCACAAGAGTTACGTAATATTCCAGAAGTGGTTGATATTCAAGCATATGCTGGAACTGCCAAGCCATTTGACTTTAATGGTTTGGTTCGTCATTCATACTTACGTCAGTCATCATCGGTAGGAGAGTTGCAAATCCAGCTGGCAGAAAAAGCGGATCGCTCACGCTCAAGTCATGAAATTGCACTTGAAGCTCGTCAATTGGTTAAAACAGTTGCTGAAGAGGCTGGTGCAGATTATGCAGTAGTTGAAATGCCACCTGGGCCACCCGTGCTTCGCCCAGTAGTTGCGGAAGTGTATGGCCCAGATAAAGAAACGCGTCGCAAGCTAGCGAATGACTTAACAGAGTTATTTATTGACTCAGGCACAATGACTGACATTGATAACTTAATGCGAGATGAATACCCTGTTATTGATTTCCAAGTTGATACTGCAAAAGCATCTCGATTTGGTGTAAGTGTTATGAAGATTAAAGAAACATTGGCTATGGCCATGAGTAGCTTTAATGTTGGTACTATTCGCCTTAAGAATGCACTTGAGCCATCACGTATTTGTCTGCAAGTTCCACTAACTAAGCGCTCGCAATTATCATACTTGACACAGCTGCCTGTGCCATCACAGCATGGTGGCATGATTCCTATCTCCGAGCTAGGTTCGTTTAGTTATAAGCAGCAAGATGACTTAATCTACCACAAAGATTTGATCGATGTTGAGTACGTTTTAGGTGAGCCGATTGGTCGCTTAAGTGCGCCAATTTACGCTATGTTTGCAGTTGATGATTTATTGTTACGATACCAAACTCTAGATGGTACTCAGCTTCAAGGTGAGTATTTGGGCCCGCCAGCTAATCAAAATGTTCCAGGGTTTGAGTGGGGTGGTGAGTGGACTGTTACTTATGAAACATTCCGCGATATGGGTACTGCCTTTGGTGTAGCACTTGTGGTTATTTACATGCTTGTAGTATGGCAATTTGGTAACTTTATCATTCCTGCTATTATTATGGCGCCAATCCCGTTAACCTTACTGGGTATTGTTCCGGGTCATTGGATGCTTGGTGCTGAATTTACAGCAACCTCAATGATTGGCTGGATTGCTTTGGCTGGTATTATTGTGCGAAACTCTATTTTATTGGTAGACTTCACTGTACAAGAGTATGCCAGAGGCGTACCTTTCTTTGATGCTGTAGTTAACTCTTGCGCATCACGCACAAGACCAATTATGATTACTGCATTTGCGCTAGTTGGTGGAGCAAGTGTTATCTTGTTAGATCCAATCTTCCAAGGTATGGCAATTTCATTGTTATTCGGTGTATTGATATCAACTGTGCTTACCTTGATTGTAATTCCATTAGGAACGCTCTCAGCAGGTGAAGAGTCTTGTCGTAATATTGCGGTTAGCATGGGCTTATTACCAGGTGATGCAAATGCAGATGAAAAATACAATGTTATTAAAGAAAGTAAGCCTAAGCCTAGTGAAAATAAAGCTGAACCTAAAAATTGGATTAAAGCTGCATTAACCAAAAAGACTAAGGAAGCTGAAGATTCAGTAGATGTAAAAGAGGCTACTGATTCAGATAAGATTGATACTAATGACTTGTTAAAGAAAGAAGATAAAAACGATCTTTAGTAACACGATAAAGATCCTCACTTAGATATTAAGTGAGTTAAAAAAATACCGACTTTAAGTCGGTATTTTTTTGTCTGAATGTATATAAAGAGCAGGTGTTAGCTAATCGATTCTCCTGCCGCCTGAAGGTCGGCATGGTAAGACGACCTGACCATTGGCCCGCTAGCCACCTGAGTAAAACCTAGATCTACAGCGATACGCTTATATTTTGCAAATTGATCAGGATGAATATAAGCCTCGACCGCTAAATGATGTTTGCTTGGCTGCAAGTATTGACCTAAGGTTAGCATGTCAACGTTATGTGCGCGCAAATCTTTAAGTACATCAATAACCTGTTTTTCAGTTTCACCAACACCCAGCATAAGGCCTGATTTAGTGACAACATGTGGATGTTGATTCTTAAAGGCTTTTAATAGTTTAAGTGAATACTCGTAACTTGCACCAGGACGAACCCTTGGATATAGGCTTGGTACAGTTTCTAAATTATGATTAAAAACGTCAGGTGGGCAAGATTTAAACACTTCTAGCGCCTTATCAACTCGACCTCTAAAGTCAGGCGTTAAGATTTCAATTTTTACTTGCGGTGTGCTTGTTCTTAC
>CAJVCJ010000077.1 GCA_910595855.1 Candidatus Thioglobus vulcanius
TTTTTAGCGAGGATTATTTTTTAAATTCAGGGTAAGCCTCTAAGCCACATTCTGAAATATCAGAACCAGCATACTCTTCTTCTTCTGAGATTCTGATACCCATAATAGCTTTAAGAATTAACCATAACACTATTGATGTACCAAATACCCATACGAAGATTGTACCTGCACCAGCCAACTGACCTGTGAATGAAACGCCTGAGTTAGTTAATGGTACAGCCAATAAGCCCCATAAACCAACTACACCGTGTACAGAAATCGCACCTACTGGATCATCAATTTTGAACACTTTATCAAGTGTTGAAATTGAGAACACTACCAAGATACCACCAATTGCACCAATCAAAGTTGCTTCAAGTGCTGTTGGCGTATCAGGGCCAGCAGTAATTGCAACAAGACCTGCTAATGCACCGTTTAATGCCATTGTAAGATCTGCTTTACCCCATACTAATTTAACTAGAATTAATGCTGCAATCACACCACCAGCTGCTGCTGCATTAGTATTCAAAAATACCATTGCTACCGCATTAGCGCTTTCTTTACTTGCCATTGCTAACACTGAACCACCGTTAAAACCAAACCAACCTAACCACAGGATGAATGTACCTAGTGTTGCTAGTGGCATATTTGCACCTGGAATTGCGTTTGATGAACCGTCTTTGTTGTATTTACCCTTACGAGCACCTAGAACAATTACACCTGCTAATGCTGCTGCAGCACCTGCCATGTGAACAATACCTGAGCCAGCAAAGTCAGAAAAACCTAAGTCACCTAACGTGTACATGCCGAATACTGATGCGCCGTTCCATGTCCATGCACCTTCCATTGGGTAGATAACACCCGTGAAAATTACTGCGAAAGCAAAGAAAGTAAATAACTTCATGCGCTCAGCTACTGCACCAGAAACAATTGACATTGCTGTTGCAACAAATACCACCTGGAAGAAGAAGTCAGAAGGTGCTGCATATGTAGCATCTTTTGCAATTACTTCAATACCGTCAAGCATAACGCCACCACCATACATAATGTCGTAACCATAAACCATGTAGGTTGTACAAGCGATCGCGTATAAACCGATATTTTTTGTTAAAATTTCTGCCGTATTTTTACTACGAACCATACCTGCTTCAAGCATCGAGAATCCCGCTGCCATCCACATAACCAATGCACCCATCATTAAGAAATAAAAAGTGTCAATTGCAAATTGCAATTCTAAAATTGTGTTTTCCATTGTGCCTCCTTAAAGTGCTACAGAACCAGTCTCGCCCGTACGGATACGAACCACTTGCTCTAGTGTTGTAATAAATATCTTTCCATCGCCAATCTTGCCGCCATCTGATTTTGCAGATGAGCTTATAGCCTCAATCGCTGCATCAACTTGATCAGCTGCTATAGCAATTTCTAATTTCACTTTTGGTAAAAAATCTACTGTATATTCAGCCCCTCTATATAACTCTGTATGTCCTTTTTGACGTCCAAAACCCTTTACTTCAGTTGCTGTAATACCTGTTACACCAATTGCTGATAGAGCTTCTCTGACATCGTCAAGCTTGAATGGCTTGATAATTGCTGTTACCATTTTCATTGTCTTTCTCCTTTTTGTTATACCAAAAAAATCTCAGTTAACCCTATTCGTATAATTGTAAATAGGACTAACTGACATCAACACAACTTTTGCATTAACCCCCTGTGAAGTATGCAAAAAAATATTTAAACCCAAGTTGTAATAGAATTTAATTAAATGTCTGTGTTTGCTGTTAATACCCAACGATGAGCCTTAACTGCGCTTAATTATAGCAATATTAAAAGTAAATATGCATTACTTTATAGTTAAATCAACATCACTAAAATTAGCGTAGTTATCTTCAAAAAAATCATTAATAGAAAGATAATGACTTCAATCATATGAAAAACTGAGGCCTACCTTAGTTTACGATTCATAGTGCATAATTCACAACAAGCTATCAACCAATCATGTTGATATAATCCCGCTCCTTAATCACCTCAACATTAAACTTCTCAGCACTTTCGATTTTCTTTTGTCCGACGTTATCACCAACAATTAAGTAATCAGTTTTGCCAGTAACACTTGAAACAACCTGTATGCCAATAGACTTAGCGTGCTTTTTCATATCATCTCTCGATCCTTGCATTTTTCCAGTAAAGACAATTTTCTTTCCAACAAGCGGGTGAGAGAAATCTAAATTATTCCGATTAAGCGGTGTTAACTCCAAATTAAATTCATAACTGGAAAGCAGATCAAATTCATCACGTACACTTTTTAGACCATCAACAATCAACTCAGCACTTAATACCGCAAAGCCATCAATATTGGCGATTTGAAGCATATCAAGTTCAAAAATATCTTTGATTGAGCAAAATTTCAGTAAGTTTTCACAATTACCCATGCCCATTCTTGCGATTCCAAATGCAGCTAAAAAACGCCAATCTTCAATTTCTTCAGAGGATGAGCGTTTTAGTTGATTGAGTAAATTTGCACTGGTTTTATCACCAAATCCCATCTGGGTAAAATCGTATTCACTCAGTTGATAAATTTTAGAAATTTTGCGAATGCCGTGTTCATAGAGCTTTTCAATAGTGGCAATACCAAAACCATCATTATTAGCCAATATTTTGAAAAAATATTCCATTCTAGCAACGATTTGCGCCGGGCACTCACTATGGTTAACGCACATCAAAAAATCAGACTGCCACACCAAATCTGCTTTACAACTTGGACAGTAGCTAGGAATGTTTGTTTCTACTGACTTTAACACTTTGATGATTTTAGGAATAACCAACCCTGAGCGAGTTAACTCAACAACACTACCCGCACCTAAGCCTTGCTCTTTAACCAGGCCATAATGATGGCCAGTCGCTCTGACTATAGTAGCACCACTAAGCAGTGTCGGCTCTAGCTCAGCCACTGGTGTAATCTTTCCTGTTCGACCCACTTGTGGCGTCACTCCTAACACCTTAACCTGAGCCTTGTCTTTATTTTCCTTAAAAGCAATTTGCCATCGATGAAATTTTCGATTGGCACCCATATGCTTTTTTAATTTCTGATTAGTTGTTTCAAATACCACGCCATCGACATCAAAATCAACTGCTAATGAAATGTTATTAATGATTTTATCAAAATTTTCAATAGTCTCTTCAATACTACCAAGCCACTTTGGCAACTGAGCAAAAGGCACAAACAATGCTGCGCTTTCTGCAATAGCTTGCCTAGCCCTTTCGTCTAAAGGTTTTTCCTTAATAAGGCTAGCCTGGAAATTTCGAGGATATTCAAATTTGTCTGAAAGATGTTGATCGAAATAGCTTTTCTTAATAACAATTTCACCTGCACCCTGGCCACGTCCAGATTCATTAAAAACTTGCAAGCCACGATCAAAAACACGAGTGATGTCGCTGCCTTTTTTTCCATCACCACGTGTATATAAATGACTACCGTCATCATACCCAGCAAAGCCATCTAATTTTGGTGTCGCCTTAATTTGAATACTTTTACTATTAATATTAATCTCAAGACAGGATTTCTGCAGGCGCTCGATCCACTTATGGATTTCACCCCAAGAATAAGCCTTCTCAGTAGATAGCATGATTTCAGGTAGTAATACCTTTTCATCAGAAAATCCCTGCCCCTCGGGTTCAATAAATTGAAGGAGCTCGTGTTGAGGTAGTCTTTTTTTTAACTCGGCAAGGTAAATAAAATCATAGTCTTGATCACTAATAATTGGATGACCTTGTCGATAAGCGCTATTGGCCTGTTGACAAAATTTAGCCAGGTCATCATTCGACAAATCACCCAAAAGAATCTTCTGCTGGATGATATTTTGAATCAAGCCTTTTGACAAGCTCATTAAGCTTTGCTTAGAATTGTTTAGCGATATCGCCTAAGAACTCGTAGCTAAAATCAATGGTTGCCTGCTCATTTTCTTCAGAAAGATCATTGAAATAAACCTCAGTTAAGTTGCTATCAATTTGTTTGACCATAATCTGGAATGACTTTTTGATCGCATCATCACCAAACATACGTGAGAAGATACCTTGATCTTCGGTTCTAGCAATATTAACGTAGAAGCTACCTTCTTTAACGTCCTTATCATCAATTTCAACATTTAACTGATCTAGAGCCCAACCCATGTTATCCCAAGTGTCATAACGAGATAGTGAGAATACTAACTTGGCGTAACCACCAACTCCTTTTGCCACTTCTACAGTTAATTTTTGCGCTTCTTTAGCTGCAATAATTTTTTCTCTAGCAACAGCATGATCACTTCCTAAGAATGTCATCAGACGATATAGCATTTCTGTTTCTAATGCTTGATCTTTAGGTCGAGACTGCCAAATAGTATTTTCATCATCACTTCCAGCTTTGGTTATCACTTCTTCCATTGAAGTTAGAGATAGGTAAACAGCTGTTTTTTTACCATTTTCAAAGGGCTCAATACGAATACGGTATTTATCAATAATTGGTAGTGCATATTTTGCAGAAATAGCTTTTTTCAACATTGAGCGAATAAGACCAACTGACTGATCTGGAATTTCAGGATGGTTTTCTAAAAAATCAGTCTCCATTATGCCAACCTTCTTGTTGCTATTTTTAATGGCGAAGCCATGAGATTTAAAAAAGCTTTTAGATAAATTCCAAACAGCTTCTGACTCTTTATCAACCACCAACCAACGACGCTCACCTGCACGCTTAACTTCAACATTTGAAAGCGTTCTTAGAATGCTTGAAGCCTCCTTAATGGCCTTATCTTTATCAGAAAAACTAATCGTATCTTCTTGGATATTAGGAACGTACTCGCTTAATTTAAAGGCGTCTTGAGAGCTTGGCTTGGTTAAATCTGGCGGGATTTCTAATGAAGTAACTGTCTTATTTGAATAATACTTAATATCTCGTTCACCTAGATTTAATGTCTTTTCTTCTTCTTTGTTGTCCATTGAAAAACAACCACCTAAAGATAAGGCTATTACCATTGTTGTGATTTTTTTTATCATAATTATATAACCTTTAAATTGGATAAATCCTGCTCTAATGTTACTTGAGCTTGTTGTGATAATTTTGTTAATGGTAGGCGAATTCCACTGCCACATTTCCCCATTTTATGCATCGCCCACTTAACTGGTATTGGGTTAGATTCAATAAATAAATTTTGATGTAGATTGATTAAAGACTGATTGATCAACTCTGCATTAGTGCGATCATCATTAAATGCTGCCTCATAAGCCTCTGAAAGAGCTTTTGGCGCAACATTAGCAGTTACAGAAATACCACCATGACCGCCCATTAAAATAAATTCAATCGCGGTTGCATCATCACCACTATACAATAAAAAATCCTCTGGACATTGATCTATCAACGCTTGAGCTACAGCTAAATCGCCAGTTGCATCTTTGATGCCAATGATGTTTTTTATCGTTGATAAACGAACAGCTGTTTCTACAGATAAATCTACCGCTGTTCTACCAGGAACATTGTATAAAATTTGATCAATATCGACCGTTTCAGCAATCAGCTTATAATGCTGATATAGACCTTCTTGAGTGGGCTTATTGTAATACGGTGTTACCAGTAAACAAGCATCCGCACCCATATCTTTAGCCGCTTGAGTTAATTCAATCGCCTCAGAAGTTGAGTTGGCACCCGTGCCAGCAATAATTGCAATGCGCTTATCAGCAAACTCAATGGTTTTTTTCATGACTTTGATATGCTCTTGCTGATTAAGCGTTGCACTCTCACCAGTTGTCCCCATTGTAATAATGGCTTTGGTTCCAGACTCAACATGAAACTCAACTAACGCTTCAAGCGCATCAAAATCTACCAAGCCATTATCAAACATGGGGGTTATAAGAGCGACCATAGAGCCAGTTAAAGGATGATTTATACGCATTACTGAAAACAATAAAAATGATTAAATTTAATTATATACGAATGCAGTTTTTTAGGCATAAAAAAACCCGCTAAAAACAAAGTCTTTAGCGGGTTTAATCAGTCTAGATTTATTCTATAAATCGCAACCTCGTTCTTTATGAGGGGTGGTATCCAAACCTTCAGTAAAGCCAATCATGTTAATAATAATTTTTTACTCTTTAAAGTGCGTCTTGATCCATCTCACTAGTACGGATTCGGACCACTCTTTCTAAATTAGAAACAAAAATCTTGCCATCGCCCACTTTTCCAGAACTGGCAATATTACTAATTGCTTCAATAACTGAATCAAGCTTTGATGCTGCTATTGCAACTTCTAATTTAATTTTTGGTAAAAAATCAATTTGATACTCTGCGCCACGATATAACTCGGTGTGGCCTTTTTGACGACCAAAACCTTTTACTTCGGTTACGGTAATGCCAGATACGCCAACTTCTGAAAGCGCCTCTCTAACATCGTCTAGTTTGTGCGGTCGTAGAATTGCTGTTACAAGTTTCACACCCTTCTCCTTCGAAATTTGCAAACCTCATAGCTTGCATTATAGAAATAAACCCTTCGTGGGTAACTTTGCCTGTGTCAACAACTTACACCGTTGTAGATTGTTACTGATTATTATAGGTTTTTCCAAGAAAAAAGTAAATACTCTTTGTATGTGTTATTTAGAGATTAAATCCTGACGCTTTAATTGTGTGTTTTTTAACGCCTGGTCTTTGCGCCAAGCGTCGATTTTCGCCTGATGACCACTTAGCAACACCTCCGGAACTTTTTGGCCATCAATTTCCTCTGGACGTGTGTAGTGCGGATAGTCAAGCAAACCATCAGCAAATGAATCGTTCAATGAGTCTTGATTGCCTAGCACCCCAGGTACTTGTCTACAAACACTGTCGATTAATACCATAGCGGCTAACTCACCACCACTAATGACATAATCTCCAATTGAAATTTCCATATCCACATCTTGCTCAATTATGCGCTCATCCACCCCTTCATAGCGACCACATAACAGTGTGATTGAATCAAGCTGAGAGATTTCTGCAGCCAATTGATGAGTAAGTTTTGAACCTTGTGGGGATAGATAAATCACCTTTGAGTTAGGTTTTTTTTGCTTAATTTCAGTAATGCAGCGACGAATAGGCTCAACCTGCATCACCATTCCTGCACCACCACCATAAGATTTATCATCAATATTTCGGTGCTTATTATCGGAAAAATCTCTTAGTTGCCATGTATGGATACTTAATAATGATTTTTTAATGCCGCGGGCAATCACACCTTCATCTTTAATGGCTGAAAACATAGCAGGGAAAAGCGTTATAACATCAAAACGCATAATTTTAGGTTAGGATATTTTTAAGAATGTGATAGTAAATCTCACTTAAATCTTCCAAATCTTTTGCAGAAATACATTCATTCACTTGGTGAATGGTTGCGTTTCTAGGCCCTAGTTCAACAACTTGAGCATCAAGAATTGGCGCAATAAAACGCCCATCTGAAGTACCACCAGTGGTGGACAGTTGGGTATCAACACCTGTAACTTTTTTAATGGCATTTGCACAGCCGCCAACCAATTCACCTTTTGGGGTTAAAAATGGATAACCTGAATGATTCCAATCAATCTCATACTCAAGATTGTACTTATCTAGAATCGCACACACTCTGGCCTGCAAACCTTCATGAGTTGATTCTGTCGAATAGCGGAAGTTAAAAACAACCTCGATATCACCAGGAATAACATTGGTTACGCCCGTTCCAGAGTTAATATTAGAGATCTGAAAACTGGTTGCTGGGAAGTATTCGTTACCCTCATCCCAAAGTTCGCATCGCAGCTCATCTAATGCAGGCAGTGCTATGTGAATTGGGTTGTTAGCCAGATGGGGATATGCAATATGCCCCTGCTTACCGATAATATTCAACGTGCCATTTAAAGAGCCACGTCGACCATTTTTAATCACATCGCCCAGCACATTAGTCGCTGAAGGCTCGCCTACTAAGCAATAGTCGATATTTTGACCAATATCATTTAGATATTCGCAAACCTTAACTGTGCCATTAATCGCTGGACCCTCTTCATCAGAAGTAATCAAATAACCAATCGTACCCTTGTGATCTGGATAATCTGCGACAAATCGCTCACTGGCGTCAAGCATAGCAGCTAATGAGCCTTTCATATCAGCAGCACCTCGACCATGCAACATGCCGTCAATTACTTCAGCTGAAAAAGGATTTAAATCCCATTTAGATTCATCGCCCACTGGCACGACATCAGTGTGTCCTGCAAACATGAATACGGGAGAGCCTGTGCCATGCTCGGCCCAAAAATTATCTACTTCACCAAACTTTAGATCGGTAATTTTAAAATTTGATTTTTTTAGGTGGTCGGTCATCAAGATTTGACACCCTTTATCATCAGGGGTGACCGAATCAATACTAATCAAGGCTTGTGCCAATTCTATTGTATTACTCATATTTTTATTGTAATTCTAGAGTGATATTTGGATTATCTGAAACATTAACAACGCTACTGGTTATTTGTATATCGTCTGCTTGTTTCATGGCACCACCAGTGCGACTCAACCTTGCTACTACCAATACTTTGTCATGCTCTGATAATAGTTTAGTTGGCATAACAGAATTCATATCACTCAGCACTATTTGACCATTGAAATCTCTTAACTTTAGCTTTTGAATAGCAATTGGCATAGGCCTACCTTTAGCAGCTTTAACATATATCATTAAATATTCTTCAGCCGATCGATTGGCTAAAATTTGATCAGAAAGCAATACATTAACCGTTACTGTATTGCTAACTTGGCCGCTTTCAGCACGCCTCAGTTCATCCAATAGACCTAACAAAGCCTGGTGATCGTCACCACCTTCTGGCAAGACAGATAACGCCTTATTCCATAAACCTTTGGCCAAAGTAAAATCTTGCATGCTAATAGCGAACATGCCTGCTAAATATAGCGCATCTGGCGCATTAGCATCAATCTCAAGTGCTTGCTTGATCAGTGCAACTGGACGATCTGAAAATTGATTATCGTTAACACTGATTAATGTCGACGCATACTCGACAAGTAGTTTTGAATTATTAGGGGTTAACTGGTATGCTTTTTCATAAGCCTCAAGAGATTCTTTAACTTTATCTAATTCAAAATAACTTAATCCAAGCATTGTCCACGCTTCGGAATCATTAGGCTCATCCGATATATGCTGTTTGAGTTTTTCTACACTCTGCTCAAGAGTCAATGGCTTTGAATCCACAACCGGAGTGATAATAGAAGTTGGCGCATAGGTACTTAAACTTTGATAAATACCGATAGAGAAAATTGGCAACAATACCACTATCGCCAACATTGATAGAGTGTTATTTTCAGAATTTGAAGTTTTTACACTTTGCTGCTCAAGCTCCACAGCTAATGTAGTTGTTATTTCATCTAGCGCTAATTCAAATTGCTCTTGATCAATCAGATCCTGGTCTAAATCACGCTGTAATTCTAATTTTCGCTGCTTTGCTATGTCAATATTTGACTGACGTAAATCAACACCATTATCTGCCAATGGTTTTTTTAAAAACCAAATAGTCCATGCTAATGATCCAGCTAACATAACGCCCATTATGGCAATCATATTCATGATTCACTCCTCTTGGAAATTAGACGATATCTTCGATCAAATGCTGCCAATAAGGCACCAAATGAAATAAATAAGCCACCTAACCAAATCCATCTAATTAGTGGTTTGTAATAAATCCTTAGACTCCAGGCATTACCCTCTAGAGATTCGCCCAGTGCAACATATAAATCTCGATATAGAGATGGATCAATTGCTGCTTCAGTCATTGGCATACCGGTTACATATTGACGTTTTTCTGGATTTAACTTGGCAATTAGGTCGCCTTCATAATAAATCTCAACTTTACCCTTATGACCCTGATAGTTTTGATGAGAGAAATTATCAACACCTTTAAATACAAACTTATAGCCTTTGATCGTCATCGACTGACCAACCTCCATCTTAATGTCCTTTTCTATACCTAGTTGCGTCGTAACTGTTGCGCCTAGCAAAAACACAGCAATACCGATGTGTGCGAAAAGCATGCCGATAAAGGCTAAATTTGGCCTACTTTTTTGACGCATACGATTGACCAACAGCCACAATGAATGTGAGACGATCCAAATAAATAAAAATACTGCAAATAAAACAAATTGGTTGTCAACAATATAAAAGCTTATAGCAAATAAAACAACAACACCTAGCCATACATTTTTTAGAAGAGCGCCAACGCGAGAAAGGGTGTCTTTTTTCCATCGTAAGAATGGCGCAATAACCATGGCAATAACCGCCGGAATCATAATAGGAACAAACACCGCATCAAAATAAGGTGCGCCCACTGAAATTTTTCCCAGACTTAATGAGTCCAACAGCAAGGGATACATGGTGCCTAGAAATACACTTAGCATAGCAGCGACCAATAAAATATTATTTATCAGTAAGCCGCTTTCTTTAGAAAGCCAAGAAAATGAATTACTGCTGCGCATCAGCGAGGCACGCCAAGCGTATAGAGCTAGTGACCCACCAATAACAATCACCAAAAATACCAAAATAAACAAGCCTCTTTCAGGATCAGCTGCAAAGGAATGAACCGATGTCAAAATACCAGACCTAACCAAGAAGGTACCGAGCAAACTTAATGAAAATCCAGCAATTGCCAATAGTACCGTCCAATGTTTAAATGCACCACGTTTCTCACTAACACTAAGCGAATGCACTAGAGCGGTTGCCACTAGCCATGGCATAAACGAAGCATTTTCAACTGGATCCCAAAACCACCAGCCGCCCCAGCCGAGCTCATAGTACGCCCACCAAGAACCAAGCGTAATCCCAAAGGTTAGAAATGCCCAGGCTATCAATGTCCATGGACGAGACCAACGCAACCAAGTAGAGTCAAGCTGACCACGAATTAGAGAAGATAAAACAAATGCAAAAGGTACAGCCAAACCCACATAACCCATATATAACATTGGTGGGTGAATGATTAAACCAAAATCCTGTAGAAGTGGATTAAGCTCTCTACCTTGCACTGGAATAATATCTAAACGCTCGAAAGGATTAGATGTTAGTAATAAAAATAATAAGAATCCAATACTGATCAATCCTAAGATAATCAAAATATGATTCAATACTTCATTCGGAAGGCGTTTAGAAAACACCGATACTGCAACACTCCAACCTGACAATATCAAAGCCCATAGTAGTAAAGAGCCTTCATGAGCACCCCACACAGCAGACATCTTGAAAATTGCTGGCAACTCAGTATTAGAATTGTTGGCAACATATTTAACGGAAAAATCATCGCCAATAAATGCATTGGTTAAGATTACAAATGCCACCAAAACCCAAAAGAATTGTGCCCATAGCATTGGTCTTGATAATTGAGCTAAAGAAAAACTACCCCTTAGCAACCCTACCGTTGGCAACGCAACTTGCAAAAAGGCAAAAACTAAAGCCAAAACTAATGCGAAATGTCCGAGTTCAATCAACATAATAAGTTATTAATCAAATAAATCCATGATTTTATCTAATCCACCAACATTAATGGCAATATCTGCTTGCTCAGCAACAATTCTTTTTGCATGATAGGCAATCGACAAACCGGCCACATTCATCATTTCTAAATCATTTGCACCATCACCAACCACAATAACTTGATTGGCATCAATTGAATACAGATCGCATAATTCATACACGAACTCAGCTTTAGCTGCAGCGTTAACAATATCACCTTGAGTGATACCAGTCAACCGATTATTGTCTACCTCTAAAACATTAGCTCGAGAATGATCAAGCCCTATGTCTTTGGCCAATCGATCTGTAAAGTAAGTAAAACCGCCAGATACAACAGCACTCTTAATTGATTTGGATTTAAAAAACTGAATCAATTCCTTGCCACCCGGATTAATTTGTAAACGCTCAGTGTAAACCTTGTTTAATACCCCTACATTAAGACCTTTTAACAGTGCGACACGCTCAACTAATGAGGTATTAAAATCCAACTCACCCTGCATTGCACGTTCAGTAATAGCCGCCACTTGGGGTTTAAGATTGGCGAAATCTGCTATTTCATCAACGCACTCAATATTAATCAATGTTGAGTCCATGTCGCTAACAAATAGCGCAGTTTGATCTGTTGCAAAATGCTCAGGCACAAAGTTAAAGTCGAGTTTAAACCTCTGCCTTAGAGCGTCTAAATCAATAACTTTGTTAGTAGTAAAGCGACAATGAGTACGCTTACGTTGAATACTAGCGTCGATGTGCTGGGAAACGAGCTTTGCCATTTCCATGTCTTGACTATGTAGAATAATCGTCTTCACACGTCACCTTGTATAAATATGGTGCGGAAGGAGAGACTCGAACTCTCACGTCTTGCGACACTGGAACCTAAATCCAGCGTGTCTACCAATTCCACCACTCCCGCGAAGAATTTGAAATTATACCTAAATAATGTTAAAGTGGGAGCTTTCAAACATAGGAATAATCAAATGACGATCACGAACGCAGTATCTGCTATGGCAGGTGCATTTATCATGGGCTCACTTTTATTAAACAACGCTAACATGTTTGCAGAAGTAAGCTGGCTTTGGCTAACTTTCTTTGTTGGCTTTAACCTACTTCAATCAGCGTTTACAGGTTTTTGTCCAGCCGCGAAATTCTTTAAAGCTGTTGGCTTTAAAGATAGCGACTGTTGCGTTAAAGACTAGCTTTAAAACTAGTTACCAGCATCAAACCAATTAAGCTTTTCTCTTAGCTTAACCACCTCACCAACAATAATTAATGTTGGCGCTTTGATTGGTTGCGTTGACACAACTTCTGGCAATTCGCCCAATGTTGTTGTCCATACTTTATGATCAGGTGTTGTACCCTTTTCAATGAGAGCGACAGGCATATTACTACGCATACCATGTTCAATCAATTTATCTGATAAATGCTGGGCACCTTTCAACGCCATATAAAAAACAATAGTTTGCTGCTCAACTGCCAACTCATCCCATGGCAGATTCATACTACCATCTTTTAGATGGCCCGTAACGAATCGACAAGACTGCGAATAATCACGGTGTGTTAACGGAATACCTGAATAGGTTGAACATCCTGAAGCAGCGGTAATACCAGGAACAACCTGAAAAGGGATGCCATTTTCAGCCAGAGTTTCAATCTCTTCACCGCCACGACCAAAAATAAATGGATCGCCACCTTTAAGGCGACATACGCGTCTACCTTTTTTAGCCAAATCAACCAACAATTGATTAATGCCATCTTGAGGTACACTATGGTTATCCCGCTCTTTACCAACATAAATAAGTTCTGCATCACGGCGGACCAACTCCATCACCTCTTCTGACACTAAACGATCATACAAAATAACATCCGCTTGCTGCATTAAGCGTAGCGCTTTAAATGTTAATAAGTCTGGATCACCTGGACCGCCACCAACTAAATAAACTTCGCCAATCTCAGTATCTGTCGAATCATCAAGTTGTTTTTGCATGTCCGCTTTTGCCTCATCAGCTTTGCCGGAAAAAACCTTTTCAGCAACAATACCTGAAAAAACACGCTCCCAAAAATAACGCCTGTCTTCAATATTAGAAAATTTAGCCTTAACCTGCCCTCTAAAATTACCCGCTAATTCTGCTAACTTTCCATACGCATTAGGAATGGTGCTTTCTAGTTTAGCGCGAATTAAGCGTGCCAAAACTGGCGCCTTACCTGCAGAAGAAATAGCAATAACAATTGGCGATCTATCCACAATTGATGGCATGATAAATGAACATAAATCTGGTGAATCAACCACATTAACCGGAATGTTAGCATCATGTGCTAATTTTGAAACTTGGGCATTTAGCGTTGAATCATCAGTTGCTGAAATAATTAATACTTGAGAATTTACATCGCTCGATTCAAAATCTTTTTCAATTAGAGTAATTTTTCCATCGTCAGCTAATGACTTAACACTTTGACAAGCTGAACGATCAACACAGGTTATTTGAGCATAGGCTTTCAATAAAAGCGTTATTTTTCGAAAGGCGATATCACCGCCGCCAACTACTAGACAAGGCTTTTTCTTAATGTCAATAAAAATAGGTAAGTAATTCATGTGTTATTACAACTGTTCAAAATTAAAGCTTACATTATAATGTCTTAACCTTTATTAAATACACAAAACGTCTATTGTTATGGCTCAAGAGCACTTTACTTGTCCTTTTTCTCATTTAATTCTTAGCGGCCGATGTGGCTGTCAATTTGCTGCCAAAGACTGCGTGGCCGAAAAAGAATTTGGATCTTGCTTAGATCACAAAGCCTCTAGCTTATGTCAATCCATCTATCAACATCTAAGAAGCAACAGTAATTTCGTCTTAAAAACACACAATACTAACAACCTTTCTGTTGGCCAACAATCCAAAATAAAAATGGGTGGACTGCTTGCTTTACAAGAGCTAATGGGGGTAGATAATGGCGATAAAATCGATGATATTTCTAATTTAGCTAATAAAATTAAACTAACTTACCCTAATCTTGACAGTATTCCATTTTCAAAACTTATGCCAAGAATTGCCAAATTTAAATTTAGAAAAAAACCTTAAATATCTAAAATTTTCTTAGAAAAAGGAATAGAGATAATATTCTTTTGACGTAAAGACTCTTGATCAAGTCGATCAATAGCCGATAAAACCGTTGTCAGATCTCTAGAAAAATATTTAAACAAATAAGCATAAACTTTTTCATCAATATCTAGATTTTTATCTTTCATCTTTAGTTTAATCAGTTCAATCTTTTCTATGTCTGTTAATTGTTCTAGTGAAAAAATCACTGCCAAAGATAATCGTGTCTTCAAATCTTTCAATAATTCTAACTCGCTAGGCAGTACCAAAGCAGAAACAATCAGCTTGGTGCTAGTACTCTTAATTTGATTGTAAAGATCAAACAACTCTTGTTGCTGAGTCATATCAAGCTGATCAATGTTGTCAACAAAAACCCAGTCATAATCGGATAGCGTATTTAAAAATCCATTAGGCAGCTCTTGCTTTGCATCAACATACATCGCAGTTAAACCTTGATCTAAGACCTTAAAAGCACACCCTTGTAAGACATGCGTTTTACCACTAGAATTTGCGCCAGATATAAATACAATTGAAGAGTCTTTGCCAGTAAACAGGGTCTCGATAAATGATAATAATGATTGATTTTTATCGCCAAAAAAATTACTCAATAGTAACTTTGAATCAAGTGAAATTGGCAATCCAAGTTGTTTCATGATTAATCTTTATTTTTTTTCTTGAGAAATGACTTTTTCAATCCAGATCCACACATAGTCTGCACCACTCAGTACAGTTGATGTAGCGACAGTTACAAAAAATATCGTCGTCCACTGTTCTTGAATAGGATGTAACTGAATCACCACCAGAAATAACACCAATGCAATTTGAAGTGCTGTATTAATTTTTGATAATTTTGAAGGAGAGAGTAATTCATCTTTTGATGTTCCGGTGCCAATAAAGCAACCAACTGTCCCTGATACAATCATTACATCACGTAAAAAAATCAGGAAGAGGAGCCATGCTGGCAACAAACCAATTACGTACAAGGTGATAAAGCTACTAACAAGCAGTAACTTATCTGCAACTGGATCTAGAATAGAGCCTAGTCGTGACTGAAATGAATAGCGCTTGGCAATCCAGCCATCCAAACCATCTGTAATGCCTGCAACCAAAAACAACACCAATGCTAAAAAATATTGCTGATTTAACAGAGTCATTACAACAGGTACTGTTAAAATAATGCGTAAAATTGAAAGCGCATTTGGCACACTGGAATAATTCATTTTTAGCTGCTAAAGTCAAATTCAAAGAAATTTATTATACGGAAAAAAGCATATGTCATCATTGACTTACCAAGACTCAGGCGTAGACATTACCAAAGGTAATGACTTAATTGAACAAATCAAGCCCATTGCAAAATCTACTATGCGTGAAGGTGTGTTAGCTGGCCTTGGTGGCTTTGGTGCCATGTTTGAGCTACCTATTCATAAATATAAAAATCCTGTTTTAATTTCAGGCACTGATGGTGTTGGCACTAAACTTAAAGTTGCTGAAATGCTAAACAAGCACGATACCATTGGCATTGATTTGGTTGCCATGTGCGTTAATGATTTAATCGTACAAGGTGCGGAGCCGCTATTCTTTTTAGACTATTATGCGACTGGCAAGCTTAATATTGAATTAGCCACTTCGGTTATTCATGGTATTGGTGAAGGTTGTAAGATTTCAGGTTGTGCATTAATCGGCGGAGAAACAGCTGAAATGCCAGGCATGTACCAAGGTGAAGAATACGATTTAGCTGGTTTTTGTGTGGGCATTGCTGACAAAGATAAAGTTATTGATGGTTCAAAAGTAGCTAATGGTGATCATATTATTGCCCTAGCCTCTTCAGGTCCACATTCAAATGGCTATTCACTGATTCGTAAAGTATTAGAACAATCTAAACCAACAGATGCGCAACTACAGGCGCTTATTGAGCCTACAAAAATTTACGTAAAATCTGTATTATCATTAATTGAGAAGTATTCAGTTCATGCTATTTCTCATATTACTGGTGGCGGTTTATTGGAAAACATCCCTAGAGTATTGCCAGATGATTTAGCAGCAAAATTAGATGATAAATCTTGGACAATGCCAGAAATCTTCCAGTTTTTACAAGACAATGGCAATATTGACATCATGGAGATGTACCGCGTCTTTAACTGTGGCGTTGGCATGGTGTTAGTTGTTCCAGCTGATCAAAGCAGTGATGCCATCAAGCACATGAACGAGCAAGGTGAGCGCGCCTGGCTGATTGGTGAAATCACCAGCAACGAAGGCAATCAAGTTATTATCTAAATGAAAGGTGTTATCTTAATTTCTGGAAGTGGCTCAAACCTTCAGTCTATTATTGACAATGCATCCATCATTGATCTTAAAATTGAAGCGGTTATTAGTAATAATAAAGATGCTTTTGGACTTCAGCGTGCTCAGAAATCTAATATCCCCACACATTCAATTGACCATAAGTCATTTTCTTCTAGAGAAGAATTTGATCAAAGTTTAAGTCAATTGACAGATCAATATAATCCAGATATTATTATATTAGCTGGATTTATGCGCATTTTAACTGCCGAATTTACCCAAAAATATACGGGCAAAATAATCAACATTCATCCGTCACTATTGCCAAAATTTCAAGGATTAAACACTCATCAGCGTGCGCTTGATGCTGGAGAAAAAGAGCATGGTGCTAGTGTTCATTTTGTGACATCTGAATTAGATGGCGGACCAATTATTGCACAATCAAGCGTAAAGGTTCTTATGGATGATACTGTTGAATCTCTAGCTAAACGTGTTTTAATCGAGGAGCACAAACTCTTTCCCGAGGTGATACATTGGTATACTCAAGGCAGATTAAAGTTAAGTGGTAGCAATGCTACCCTGGATGGGAAAGTATTATGAAGCTCAGTACTGTACTATTATTTACAGCTTTAGTTACTACCAGTGCATTAGCCTTTAAACCGCATGTTACTCATTACCAACTCTCCATTAACGGCCTTAAAATTGCTGAAGAAGTCAGGACATTACATCAGCTAGAAGATGGTTATTTTTATACAGCTAACGCTCAAACTTCTGGTTTAGCTGCACTGATTAAAGATTACTCTATTGCCGCTAGCTCAACGTTCAGAATTAATGGTAGTGGTGTTGATAGTAACAACTATCAAATCATGGAGCAAGAGGACAAGCAAATAACCAAAAGTCGCACTATTGATATCAACTCTAATTCTAGTATTGTTACGTCTACACTCACCAAGATGCAGCCAAAAATTCTTACTTGGAAGACTAGCAAGGGTAATATCACTGACCCATTAAATATTTTTTTAGCCTTATCATATGATCTTAAAAACAACCCCAATCAGGTTTTATTTAGCTACCAAATAGCCGATGGAAGTTCTATTGAACGGCAAGATTTTAAAAAGTTTGAAAATCAAGAAATTAGCATTCAGGGTAAAACTTACAGCGCCATTAAAATTGAACGAATTAATCATCAAGGTGATAATATTCAAGCTTATTTTTTATCAGAATTCCGAAACCTGCCAATTCTAATCCAGCAAACCAAAAAAGGCAGGCAATATATTTATGAGATTACCGACCTTAACTAACCTATCCAGCGCTAAAGGACTACAAGTAACTCTTTAAATACTGACCTGTGTAAGACCCTTCAACCTGACTAACCTCCTCAGGGGTTCCGGTTGCGATGATATGACCACCCTTGTCTCCGCCTTCGGGGCCTAGATCTACAATCCAATCAGCCGTTTTGATCACATCAAGATTGTGCTCAATAATAACAATGGTATTTTCTCTTTCTCGCAAACGATTAATTACAGTTAGCAACTGCTTGATATCATGAAAATGCAAGCCCGTTGTTGGCTCATCTAGAATATAAAGAGTTTGACCTGTATCTAATTTTGACAGCTCTTTTGCCAGCTTAATCCTTTGCGCCTCACCACCTGACAATGTAGTAGCATTTTGCCCTAAGGTTATATATGACAAACCAACATCCATTAATGTTTGTAATTTTTGCTTAATTTTAGGAATTGGCTCAAAAAACTCTACTGCGGTTTCAACCGTCATACTAAGCACATCAGATATATTTTTGCCCTTGTAAGTAATCTCTAAAGTTTCACGATTGTAACGATCGCCATGACACACATCACAAGGCACATAAATATCTGGCAAAAAATGCATTTCCACTTTGATCAGTCCGTCGCCTTTACATGCCTCACAGCGCCCGCCTTTCACATTAAAACTAAATCTACCTGCCTTATAGCCTCGAGTTCTAGCTTCAAGCGTTTGTGAAAATAAATCACGAATAAGAGAAAACATGCCTGTGTAGGTTGCGGGATTAGATCGTGGTGTACGGCCAATAGCGCTTTGATCAATATTGACAATTTTGTCAAAATTATCCAATCCATCAATAGAGTCAAACTCCGCTGGGGTGGTTTGTGCGCGGTTCAAATCACGCGCTGCTAATGCATACAAGGTATCGTTAATTAGAGTTGATTTTCCTGAGCCAGATACGCCAGTAATACACGTTAGCACGCCTACGGGAATTGACAAATCAACGCCATTTAGATTGTTACCTCTAGCGCCTTTAATCTCAATCCATCGATCTGAAGTTTTGCGAATACTTGGCACCTCAATACTTTGTCTGCCACTAATATAATCACCTGTCAGTGATTTTGGATTATTAGCGATTTCTTCTGGCGTACCCACTGCAATAATTTCACCGCCGTGCATGCCAGCGCCTGGGCCAATATCAATCACATAATCTGCTTGTTTGATAGCATCCTCATCATGCTCAACCACAATCACGGTGTTGCCAATATCACGCAGGTAAGTTAAGGTGTTTAGTAGCTTTTGATTGTCTCGCTGATGTAAGCCAATAGACGGTTCATCCAATACATACAAGACACCCATCAAACCTGCACCAATTTGGCTGGCCAAACGAATGCGTTGCGCCTCGCCACCTGACAAAGAATTTGCTCGGCGATCAAGACTAAGATACTCAAGTCCAACGTTAATCAAAAATTCTAATCGCTGTATGATTTCATTTAAAATTTTGTCGGCAATTTGCGCCCTTGAGCCTTCAAGCTTCAAATCTTTAAGAAATTCATAAATATTGGCAATGGACAATTTTGTAATGTGAGATAAATTATGACCACCAATAAAGACATTTCTAGCAGATTGATTAAGTCGATCACCATCACATTCCACACAACTTTGGCTAACCACATAGCGTGACAATTCTTCACGAACAGAGCGAATCTCACTCTCTTCATAGCGACGCATCATCCGTGGAATCACACCCTCAAAAGGCTTGGCTTTGTTTGACCAGCCCTGTCTGCCTTTTATTTTAGAGAAATCGATTTCATCTTCACCACTACCATATAAAACAATTTTCTTATGCTCGTCGCTTAATTCTTCATAGGTTGTTTCGATATCAAATCCATAATGCTGACCAACCAACATCAGTATTTGATAAAAATATGCATTTGAACGGCCCCAGCCATAAATGGCACCATCAGCCAAACTAAGCCCTGGATTGGCCACTACCTTTTGCGCATCGAACATGTCTTTCACACCCAAACCATCGCAAGTTGGGCAAGCGCCCACTGGATTGTTAAAAGAGAAAAGTCTCGGCTCTAATTCGGTCAAAGAATAGCCACACTGAACACAAGAAAACTTTGCTGAAAAAACCAGCTCTTCCCAGTCAGGCTCTTCACTCATTGAGGCAACTCGAACCAAGCCACTACTAAGATTTAATGCCGTTTCCAGAGATTCAGATAATCTAGAAACAATATCCTCACGAATCTTCAATCGATCAACAACAATTTCAATGGTATGGCGAGTTTTTCCATTAAGCTCATCCATCTCATCCATATAGATGATTTCACCATCTACACGGGCTCGCAAAAAACCCTGATGAGACAACTCTTCTAATAGTTTTTTATGGCTACCTTTTCGATTTTGCACAATGGGGGCAAGTAGCATAATTTTTTCACCATCAGGCAAAGCTGTAATACTATCCACCATTTGTGAAATGGTTTGTGACTCAAGATCAATTTCATGCTCAGGACATTTTGGAATGCCCGCTCGAGCAAACAACAATCTTAAATAATCATAAATTTCAGTAATAGTGCCCACGGTAGATCGAGGATTATGTGAGGTAGCCTTCTGCTCAATAGAGATGGCAGGAGACAGCCCCTCAATGTGATCAACATCTGGCTTTTCCATCAATGATAAAAACTGCCTTGCATAAGCCGATAGCGATTCAACATATCGCCTTTGACCCTCGGCATAAATAGTATCAAAAGCTAAAGATGACTTACCAGAACCTGATAATCCTGTAATAACAACAAGCTTATTTCTAGGAATGTCAATATCAATGTTTTTTAAATTGTGAACGCGGGCACCGCGTATGCTGATCTGATCCATGGTTGGCTAAATTATGTCGGACAAAGGGTTCATTATAACGAACAAGATAGGTAAAATCACTCTCTATCAACTAACCTTTTCAAATTATTAACATGGTCAAATACAAACGCATTTTATTAAAGCTTAGTGGCGAGGCATTGGCCAGCTCTAACAACACTATTGATCCAAGCACTTTGAACAAAGTAGTTGGCATTATCAAATCTGTTTTAGACCAAGGTGTTGAGCTGGGTATTGTTGTTGGCGGCGGTAATATTTTCCGTGGTGCAGCATTAGCTGAGGCAGGCATGAATCGAGTTACTGGCGACCATATGGGTATGCTCGCCACGGTTATGAATGCATTGGCCATTTCAGATACTTGTCGAAAAAATGATGTTGACGTATTGGTTATGTCAGGATTTCCAATTGGTGGTGGTGTTTGTGAGCCAATGGATCACAACAAGGCTAAAGAAGCATTAAGCGCTGGAAAGGTAGTGATTTTTTCAGCAGGCACTGGTGCACCGTGTTTTACAACCGATACCGGTGCAACACTTAGAGCAATTGAAATTGGTGCGGAAGCAGTCTTTAAGGCGACCAAAGTAGATGGCGTTTATACCGCCGACCCAGTGAAAGACCCGAGCGCAACCCGCTACGATACTTTAAGCTTTGACGAGGCTATTTCAAAAAATTTACAAATCATGGACACTTCAGCATTTGCGATGTGTCGAGAACATAATCTTGAAATTTGCGTCTTTAGCATGCTTGAAGATAGCAACACATTATCTAACATTCTAAAAGGCGAGATGCTAGGAACTATTGTAAGGAATTAATATGTTAACTGAAATTCAACAAGACGCTAAAGAGCGCATGGGCAAGAGTATTAATTCTCTTGAAAATAATTTTACCAAGATTCGTGCAGGCCGCGCACATCCTTCATTACTTGAGCAGGTTCAAGTTGAGTATTATGGCTCAATGGTGCCATTATCTCAAGTAGGTAACATTGTTGCTGAAGACTCTCGCACACTCAAAGTTTCAGTTTGGGAGAAGGATATGTCAGCTGCGGTAGAAAAAGCTATCATGACTTCAGACTTAGGTCTTAATCCTCAAACCATGGGGCAAGTAATACGAATTCCTTTGCCACCACTTACTGAAGAGCGTAGACGTGATCTGGTTAAAGTAGTTAGAGACGAAGCTGAAAATGCCAAAATCGCCATCCGAAATATTCGCCGTGATGCCAACTCTGACTTTAAAGATCTGCTGAAAGACAAAGAGGTTTCAGAAGATGAAGCGAGAAAAGCTGAAGATAACATCCAAAAACTTACTGACGCAAGTGTCAAAGATGTTGAATCTAGATTGGCTGACAAAGAGAGCTCCCTATTAGAAATATAAACTTTTCTTTAGACATTAAAAAAGGCCTGCAATTGCAGGCCTTTTTTATTATTCTAATGAATAATTTTTACTGACCTTCTACACAAGAGAAGTAATCAGCCCAACGTAATGGGGAGAACAACGTACCCATCGCATCAATTGGACCTGTATTAAACAAGAATCCACCCGCTAATGAATCTTTAAATCTAGTAATGTTATCATCTGACAAACCTAATGTTACTTGGCAGGCTTTATGTGCCGCTTGAGTAACAGCAAAGCCTGAAGGTGTTTGACCAATCACTTTAGACGTGTCGCTTAATGTCATTGTATCTGGCGCCTGTTCAGTAATGACTGTTTTTTCAGCAATTGGCTGCATTGAATCAAATGCCTCAACCGGACCCATATCTCTATCATCACCACCGGCAATAATGCTTGTTGTTAATGTCATTGCCACTACAAAACTTAATGTATTTTTCATCATATCTTCAATCTCCAAATAATTTAAAATTCCCCTTTGAAAGCTATTTTATATTACTCTGGTTTTGCATGCTTAAAGAATTTGAAAAACACTGTCAATCGACGAATTTATCCCCTATTTGTGCGAAATTAGTTGAGTTATCTACTCAGGCTTTTGACGTCAATAATGGCAACATTCCAAAATGGGAAGATGCCATTATTTCTATTGAAAGCCAGCAGCCTGGCAAAGTTAGTTTTAAACACCCTTATATCAGTATTGATACAACAATAAATACTGATGAACTAATGCAATCGCTAAAAAAACTCATGCCATGGCGCAAGGGTCCGTATCAAATTGGCAATCTAAATCTTGATAGTGAGTGGCGAGGTGATATGAAATGGGATCGACTCAAAGGCCATATCAAATCGTTAGAAGGTAGAGTAGTGCTAGATGTTGGATCTGGCAATGGTTACTTCACTTATTTAATGGCAATGCAAGGTGCCAGTATTGCACTTGGTGTTGAACCATTTTTACTCTTTAATTATCAATTTCAAGCTATTCGAACTTTAATAGATAGTCCGCCCAATGCTTTTGTATTACCCTTGAAACTAGAACAAATGCCAATAGAGTCATCTTTTGACACTGTGTTTTCCATGGGTGTTTTATATCACCAAAAAGATCATATGCTCCACCTTCAACAGCTTAAAGATATTATGCAAGATGAAGGTGAGCTAATTTTAGAAACCCTAATTATTGACCAAGAGTATGGTGATCAAATCATTCCTGAAGATCGTTATGCGCGCATGCGTAATGTTTGGTGCCTACCCTCTACTGACACACTGCACGTCTGGCTACAAAAAACTGGCTTTAAAAATATCAAGCTAATTGATGTTACTAAAACAACCCCAGAAGAACAAAGGGCCACTCACTGGATTGGTGACAATACTCAGTCAATTAAAGATTTTCTTGATCCTAATAATAGTAATCTAACCATTGAAGGCTTGCCGGCGCCAAAACGAGCCATCTTTGTCTGTCAAAAATAATCTCTAATATAGGTATAATTTCGCCAATGTCTCGCCTATTACTAACACTTCTCGCCCTACTCTCGGCCAATGTTTATTCAGCGCCCAATATTGTTGTGAGCATTGCACCCATTCATTCGATAGTTAGCAATATTACTCAGGGTGTTACCGAGCCAAAGCTACTACTAAAAGGCAATCAATCAGCGCACCATGCTCATCTTGTACCATCACAACTTAGCATGATTGAACAAGCTAACCTAATTGTGATTATGCATCCAAACTTTGAAGAGGGCTTGAGTAAATCTTTAAGTCAGCTTAATACCAAAACAGTATTGTTAGTTAATGATGATATTAACAACCATCACAGCTGGGTTAACATACAAAAAATGAAAGATTTTTCCAAAAAAATAACTGATAAATTATCCTTAATTGACCCAGACAACAAGACTATTTATCTAGCAAACTACGCCAAATTACAGCAAAAATTAACTCAATTAAAAATCGACATCACTCAAGTGATGAAAAACAATAAGCGCCCTATTGCTAGTTATTCAAATGCGCTAGAACACTTCATTAAGGAGAATCAGTTAAATCAAAAGACACTCATCACCACCAAGCATGAAGAACGACTAAGTATTTATAAAATAATCAATGCTAAAAAATCCATGCTTATCAATGGCACTAAATGTCTTATTAGCACCACTAGTGTACCGATCAAACGTATCAATACATTGACCGAAGGTCTGGAAATTGATATTACTCGTATTAATATCATGGGTGATGAATTTACCACTGGCAATAATCAATATTTCCAACTAATGAATAATATTACAAAAAAGATGGATCAATGTCTACAGTAAGGTCTGCTTTTAATAAGGCCTCTAATGATTACAATGATCATGCTTTTTTACAAAAGGAAATCGCCTCAAGACTGGA
>CAJVCJ010000078.1 GCA_910595855.1 Candidatus Thioglobus vulcanius
CGTCAACGGTTAAGTTGTGTACCCCTCTGAACATTTTTATAGATTGTTATGCTATTAATGCAAATCCCAATGATGCGATTACCACTGCTGATGTGTAAATAACTGTTTGAAATAAAACGTCCATTTTTCTCTCCCTTAAAGTTGATTGATTTTCATTTTTTATAACTCTCCTCAAGTAGTTATAAATAAACATTTTATACCATTAAGTTCCACTTTGTTCCACAAATATTGAAAATAATGCAAATGAGTTTTAAACAATAAAAAACAACCATTTTTACTTATGTACAAGGGTTTTAAAGAGGCTTTAAGGATCTTTGTAGAAGATTTATTGATCAAATTTGGCAAAAAAGTCATAAATTCAGAATTATTTTGAATTTGGATTAATCCAGGCTTAAAATTTAATAAATTATTCAAATGAAGTTATTTTATTTGCTATAAATAATTAATTACCGAAGCGGGTCATAAGTAAATGCATTAATCTTATTAAGTTAATAGTATCTAGAGTTAATTTATTGCCATTCAACATGAGGTAGAATATATTCAAAATAATGAATTTTTAATAGGCTATTGAGGAAAGATGAAGTACCATTTAATTCATAAAGATGCAATTTCTACCGTGCTTGATAAAGCACGCCAATATCGTTCTTTACGTGAACCAGATTTGGCCATTAGTATTTGTATTGATGTATTTGCAGTGGATGCTGACAATCAAGATGCTTTGGTGATATACATCCTAGCACTGACCGATCAATACTCGCACCAACATGGAAAATTACAACCTAAGAAAGTCACAGAAGCCATTGCTAGGTTAACATCTGAATTTCATCAAATTTATTACACGGGTATTTTTCTTGAGCGAAAGGCTAGATCCTTACTTAAAAATCCAATGTCAGAATCTTTTGCTTATGAAGGTTTGATGGAGGCGATTGCCAAATACGAAATGGCTGAGAAAATGGCGCCTAAGCATTGCGCTGATCCAATTTTGCGTTACAACAGTTGTTTAAGAACAATTGAAAAAGAAAATCTCAAGCCTAGAGCTGAGTTTGATGAACTTTACTAATAACGTATCTCGTAAAAAAATCATGGCTTTTGCAGGTCTTGTTTGGTTTGTCTATGTAATTTTTCATATGTTGAGTTTGTTGGTATTTCATTCAGGCAATGAGGTGTTCAATCAGTTTTATGACTGGATTAATCATTTGGCCGTTTATCATCTTTTAGTATTGACATTAATAGCATTACTTGTGTTTCATGTGGGTAGTGCTATTTCACGTCAATTGCGTAATAATGTCAGCAAAGGCCAATCTTACAAAAAGCCTTATCCGCTAGCTATCCCTAGGGTTGTTGCCTGGGGTGGGGTGAGTACTTTGTTATTGTTTATTGTTTTTCATTTTGTGCAAATGAAATTTTTTGCTACGGATGATATGTACCAATATATGCTAACCATCTTTTCTCAGCCGCTCATGTTGTTTGTCTATTTATTAGGATTGGTCACGTTAAGTGCACATCTACATCATGGACTGGCTAATGTACTGCAAAGTTTAGGTGTGTCAGCTGTTAATCATTATCGATTGGCGTTTGTGATTGTTCTACTGATATTTATAGGGTTTGTATCCGTTCCAATGAGTATTTTATTATGAATCGTTTAAACGCATCTGAGCCAATTGGCCCATTAGAAGGCCGCTGGAAAAAGCATTTGTTTGATTTGGCATTAGTAGCGCCACAAAATCGAGATAAACATAAGATTATTGTCATTGGCACGGGGCTTGCAGGCGCATCTTTATGTGCCACATTGGGTGAATCTGGCTATCAAGTGAGTTCATTTTGTTTTCAAGATTCACCACGTAGGGCTCATTCAATTGCGGCGCAAGGCGGTATTAATGCAACTAAGAATTACCAAAATGATGGCGATAGTGTTTGGCGCTTATTTTACGACACTATTAAAGGTGGTGATTTTAGAGCGAGAGAATCTAATGTTTATCGCCTAGCAGAACTCAGTGGCAATATTATTGATCAAGCTGTGGCACAAGGCGTTCCATTTGCACGTGAGTATAGCGGTTATTTAGCCAATCGCTCCTTTGGCGGCACCCAAGTGTCTCGTACGTTTTATGCCAAAGGGCAAACAGGCCAGCAGTTATTATTAGGCGCATATAGTGCCATGAGTCGTCAAGTTGAAGCTGGGCGTGTTACTCATCATTCGCGCAGTGAGATGTTAGAAGTTATTACTATTAATGATAAGGCGCGTGGTGTAATTGTGCGTGATTTAGTTACTGGAGAGTTATCAACACATATAGCAGATTGTGTGGTGTTGTGTACGGGCGGATACTCTAATGCCTATTATTTATCTACGAATGCAAAAGGTTGTAATACCTCTGCCATTTGGCGTGCATTTAAACAAGGTGCTTTTTTTGCCAATCCAAGCTTTACTCAAATTCACCCAACTTGTATTCCGCCTACGGGAGAGGGTCAGTCAAAACTTACATTAATGAGCGAATCTTTGCGTAATGATGGACGTATTTGGGCGCCAAAAAATATTGCAGATTGTGAGAAAAGACCACAAGATATTCAAGAACAGGATCGAGATTATTTTCTAGAGCGCATGTATCCAGCTTTTGCTAATTTAGTGCCACGTGATGTCGCATCAAGAGCAGTTAAAAGTATTTGCGATGAAGGGCGTGGTGTGGGCGTAAAAATACATGGCAAGCGTCTTGGTGTGTATTTAGATTTTGCTGGTGTGATTGATAAAATAGGCTTGGATGCGGTTGAAGAAAAATACGGTAATTTATTTGAAATGTATGAACGTATTACTGACGAAGATCCTTATGTAACCCCAATGAAAATATACCCAGCGCCACATTATTCAATGGGCGGACTTTGGGTGGATTACAATTTAATGACCACTATTGACGGGCTTTTTGCTGCTGGTGAGGCAAATTTCTCAGATCATGGCGCTAATCGATTGGGCGCTTCTGCACTCATGCAAGGCTTAGCAGATGGATATTTTATCCTGCCCCAAACCATTGCTAATTATCTAGCAAGACATACTTTTGATCAGATTGATGATGATCACGCACAAGTTAAACAAGCGCTTGAAGCGACTAGAGTCCGCATTGATAAATTAATGCATGCACCAGATGCGCATCATTCACCAGAATATTTTCACCAAAAATTAGGCAAGATTTTGTGGGATGCTTGCGGCATGTCTAGAGAGCAAGAAAAGCTCGCTCAGGCCATTGATGAAATTAAAACGCTAGAGCAAGAATTCTGGCAAAAAATTAAAGTGACTGGCGTAGATAAAGATCTTAACCAAACTTTGGAGCGTGCTGGGCGTGTGGCTGATTTTATTGAGCTCGGTGTGTTAATGTGCCAAGATGCACTTAATCGAGAGGAATCTTGTGGTGCACATGCTCGAGTTGAGCATCTATCTCCTGGTGGTGAGGTCAAACGCAACGATGAAGAGTTTTCATTTGTGTCAGCTTGGGAGTATCAAAAAGATGGTGCGAAGTTACATGAAGAGCATTTGCATTTTGAGTTTATTAAGCCAACTGTGAGAAATTACAAATGACCTTTACACTGCATATTTGGCGACAGCAATCTGTTAGCATTCAGGGTGATTTTGTTACCTATAAAATTGACAATGTGGATGCCGATACCTCTTTTTTAGAAATGTTGGATCAGCTTAATGAGCAATTAATTCATCAAGGTGAAGATTGCATTGTATTTGATTATGATTGTCGGGAAGGTATTTGTGGTGCATGTTCATTGGTGATTAATGGCTATCCACACGGTGAAAAAATTGCAACAACAACGTGCCAGTTATATATGCGTGAGTATGTAAATCAGCGTGAATTATGGGTAGAGCCATGGCGAGCTAGCAGCTTTCCAGTGATTAAAGATTTGACCGTTGATCGCTCATCGTTTGATCGAATTATTCAATCAGGTGGTTATGTATCGGTGCACAGTGGATCTGCACCTGAAGCTAATAATATACGTATTGATAAACACGCCTCGGATGAGGCGTTTAATGCGGCAAGTTGTATTGGTTGTGGCGCTTGTGTGGCGGTTTGCCCGAATGCGAGCGCCTCTTTATTTGTCGCTGCTAAAATATCGCATTTAGCGTTACTACCACAGGGCGAAATAGAATCAATTGATCGAGCCAAAAACATGATTAAATCCATGGAAGATGAGGGCTTTGGTAGTTGCTCTAATCATAGGCATTGTCAACGCGCTTGTCCAAAAGGCATTTCGCTTGAGAACATTACTAGGATGAATAAAATTCTTGGCTAGATTTCTCCAATCAATTCTTTGATTGCATGAGCAGAAGTATCAAATGCTTGCTGCTCTTGCTCGGTAAATTTAAGTTCAATGATTTTTTCTACACCATTACCTCCAAGTATTACAGGTACGCCAATGGCTAAATCGGTTTGTCCGTACTCACCTT
>CAJVCJ010000079.1 GCA_910595855.1 Candidatus Thioglobus vulcanius
AATAAATCTATCTTTTGATCAGAGTCAAAATCTACTGCATAGTATCGATAAGAGCTAGAGATAAATTGTGCATAGCCAAGAGCGCCGGCATAAGAGCCTTTAATAGCTAGTGGCGGTAGTGCGTTTTCACGTGACATAAGGAGGAATTCTTCAAGTTCTTTTTGGTAGAATTTTTTGCGACGATGCTTGCCAAAAGATAATCTTGCTAGAGTCTCTAGAGTCGGGTGAGTACCTTTATTGTTACCATAATTGGTTTCAATGCCTAATATTGCAACAATAATTTCCTGAGGGACATTGTATTTTTTTTCAGCACGTTTGAGTGTTGAAAGATTGTCCTTCCAAAATTGAACGCCATTATTAATGCGTTTGTCGGTGATGAATAAAGCGCGATATTTATCCCAAGACAGGGGTTTGGATTTTTTTCTTTTCTTGCTCGGTTTAGGGTTTTTATCAGCAACGATTAAATTAACTTTTGAAAATATAAGCTTCAATTCATTTTTATTAAAATGATGGTCTTTGGCCATCTTATTAATAAAATTATGCGTTACCTGAAAGTTTGTTGCTGGCAAGGATTTTGCTAAAGCAGCAGATGAAAATAACAATAAAAAGATAATTAAAGTGGGCATTATTGTTGTAAATATCTTGGTGTTTTGTGTTTTCGAATGGCCATAATAATACCAAAACTAGACATTAGGGTGATTAGTGATGAGCCACCATAACTAACTAGTGGCAATGGCACGCCAACAACTGGTAACAAGCCTGAAACCATGCCAATATTAACAAAAATATAGGTAAAAAATGTCAAGGTAAGGCTGGCACCTAGCAATTTAGAGAAATTGTCTTCAGATTGAAAGGAGATGACAAAAGCTCTATAAATAATCAATCCGTAAAGTACGAATAAAAACAATACACCAAGAAGTCCAAGCTCTTCAGCGACAACGGCAAAAATAAAGTCAGTAGCATGCTCAGGAAGAAAGTTAAGCTGGGATTGTGAGCCTTGCTCTAGACCTTTTCCAAAAATACCACCAGAGCCAATGGCAATTTTAGATTGTAAGATGTGATATCCAGAGCCAAGAGGGTCGGAGCTTGGGTCGATTAATGTCATGATGCGTTTTTTCTGATACGCCATGAGTAAATAATTCCAGGCAATGTATCCGGATGCGACTATGAATGAGCCGATAAGAGATAAGTTAAGTAATTTATTTTTAAGAATTTGAATGCGAATTCCTGAAAAAAATAAAACATAAGCACCGGATGCACCAATTAGCAAAGAGGTGCCTAAATCAGGCTGTCTGGCAATTAACAACACAATGACTGCAATTGAAATAATGGATAAAAAAACAGGTATTGGTTTTGCTGGTAAGGTTTTTTCACTCAATATAGAGGCAATGGCAATAGGTACGATAACTTTCATGATTTCAGAAGGCTGAAAACGCACAAAGCCAAGATCTAGCCAGCGCTGTGCACCACCACTACTGGATCCAAAAAACAACACCAAAATTAGCAGAAAAATACCAAACAGCATGAGAAAAGGTGAGAAGCGCCTAAGCACATAAGGCGGAATTTGTGCAATAACCAGCATGGCGCCAATGGCCAGAGAAAAATGAAAAATTTGCTTGTAAAGGGTAGTGAGAGAGCCTGCAGAAGCGGAGTAGAGCACCACAAGGCCAAAGCCACTAAGCGCCATAATGAGTAAAAATAATGGTGTATCCATTTTAAAGTAATGCCAATAATGCCTTAATTGCGCAATACTAAAAAAACTCATAACAATAACAATCCGATATTCCTAACGTCAGATAATAAAAGATTAAAACTTCGACAGGCAGATTCGCTATTCATGCATTCAGTGTTAACACCCATTTGTTGAATTTCAACTAACTGCTTACCGCTGAGAAATTTCGGCATTGATCCGGTGCCAATGATTAGCAGGTCAATATCATCTTGACTGATTAGTGGAAATAATGAAAGTTTATTAATCTCATTAAGTTGATGAATGTTAGTTTCTTTTGAGAAGCTCTTAGAAATAAAGCAAGGTGTTTTTAATCGAGCGTAAGATAACTGAACGGCATCATTTTCTATAGAAATTACGCTATTATTGTTGTTATCTTGTTGGTTAAATTCCACGTAAAGAGTAAGGTTTGTTTGCTGATTATTGAGCCATTATAACAACAGTCTGCGTGTAAAATTATTGTCTTTTTACATTTGAGAAAAATTGTGAACGATTCTAATTCTACAGACATTTATAACGCTGATTTATCGAGTGGCATAACTGCTTTTGATACAAAAAACTTTACCATGGCTTATCAGTTATTGGCGCCTCTAGCAGCACAGGGTAATGCCGAAAGTCAATGGAGACTTGGCATGATGCAAATGAACGGTCTGGGTATGGTTGAAAATCAACCTCTTGGGCTTGAAAATTTCTTGTTAGCGGCTGAGCAAGGGCATGTCTTTGCTCATCATATGATTGGTGTTGCTTATATGACTGGCGAAGGTGTGGATAAGGATATTGAAAAGGCGATTGAATGGTTTGAAAAAGCAGCTGAATTTGGCATTCCTGGCCCAATGTATACCCTTGGTATGCTTTATGAAGACGGTAAAGAAGTTGCTAAAGATTTAGAAAAGGCACAGCTTTGGTACGCTAAAGCTGAAGAAGTTAACGCACCATAAGAGTTGTTTATGAAGTCAAGATTTGCACCATCGCCAACAGGATATTTGCACATAGGTGGAGCCAGAACAGCATTATTTGCTTGGGCTTGGGCTAAAAAACAAAATGGTAGTTTTGTGCTTCGTATCGAAGATACGGATAGAGAAAGATCTACCCAAGCATCAGTAGATGCTATTTTAGATGGCATGAATTGGCTAGGTCTTGACCATGATGAGGGGCCTTTTTATCAAACCGATCGATTTGATCGTTATAAAGATATTATTCAGCAGCTGCTCGATGAAGATAAGGCTTATTATTGTGAATGTTCAAAAGAGCGTTTGCAAATTTTGCGTGATGAGTTGACTGAAAAGGGTGAAAAAGCCAAATATGATGGCTGTTGTCGAGATAAAAAACTCAACTCGGGTGTGGTACGCTTTAAAAATAATTTAGAAGGTTTTGTTAGTTTTGATGATGCAGTGAAGGGTCTGATAACGATTGGCAATAAAGAATTAGATGATTTAATTATTGCACGTAGTGATGGTACACCAACGTACAATCTGACCGTTGTGGTGGATGATCACGATATGAAAATTGATACGGTTATTCGTGGAGATGATCATATTAATAACACACCCAGACAGATTAACTTGTATGAGGCACTTGGATGGCAATTGCCTGAATTTGCGCATTTACCTATGATTTTAGGCAGTGATGGTGCTAGGTTGTCAAAGCGTCATGGCGCAGTTAGTGTGATGGCTTATCGAGATGAGGGTTTTTTGCCAGAAGCTTTGTTAAACTATCTGGTGCGCTTAGGTTGGTCTCATGGTGATCAAGAGGTGTTTTCTTTAGTTGAAATTGTAGAATTATTTGAGCTGAAAAATATCAATAAAGCGCCTGCTAGTTTTAATCAAGAGAAGTTGATTTGGCTTAATCAGGAATATATCAAGAAGGCAAGCGCTGAATATTTGACACAGCAATTACAGTGGCATTTAGACTATCAGTCTGTCGATATTTCAAATGGCCCTGAATTCTTTAGGGTAATTGAGCACTTACAAGAGCGCTCAAAAACATTGGTTGAAATGACAAATGGCTTAAAAATGTTCTATCAGGATTTTTCTGAATTTGACGAAAAATTGGCTAAAAAACAATTTAAAGACAGTCAGCCTATTGAGTTGCTAATGAATAAATTAAGCGCCTTAGAAGATTGGACGGCAAACAACATTAAAGATCAGATTAAACAAGTGTGTGATGAGCTTGAGATCGGCTTTGGCAAGATTGGCCAGCCATTTAGATTGGCATTAAGCGGCAATGGTAATGCTGGAAATATCGATATTGTGTCAGAATTAGTGGGCAAAAAACGCACACTAGAAAGACTGCAAATGGCACTTGATTATATCTCTCAATCTTGTAATTAAATGGTTATCATCTAGTATATGCAATTAGATGATTACAAAACTCAATATCAAAATCTACAAAACTCCCTACAAGCCGGTTTTTTAACATCTACTAGCGCTGTAGAGGGTTTTGTCTTGGCTAGGGCTAATGGCGTTGATGAGTTATTAAGAGAAATTTGGCAAAGTTTTAAAATGTCAGATCAACTTTCTTTGGTTGCTGTAGGAGGATATGGTCGAGGTGAATTGCACTTATATTCTGATATTGATTTACTCATTCTTATACCTAGAGACTCACACCAAACCCATCAAGATAAGATCTCTCAATTTTTAACTTTTTTATGGGACGTTGGCCTTGAAGTAGGTCATGCTACAAGAGATATTAAAGATTGTGAGCGAGTGATTGATGATCTGAGTATTGTTACCAATATGCTTGAATCTAGGTTAGTTGCGGGCCCTGAACGAATTTTCAATCAAATGAAAAATGTTATTAAGCTGAGTGACTGGTCTTCGCAATCTTTTCTAGTTGAAAAACAAAAAGAGCAGAGTAATAGGCACGAAAGCTTTTCAAATACTGCTTACAATTTAGAGCCAAATATTAAAGAAAGTCCTGGTGGTTTGCGTGATATTCAGACTGTTGCCTGGGTAGCAAAATGGTATTTTGATGTTGATACTTTATATGATTTGGTTGCTTCTAATTATCTAAGTAATGACGAATATGAAATTTTAAAAACATCTCAATTGTTCTTGTGGCGCGTTAGATTTGCCTTGCATGTGATTGCATCTCGTCGAGAAGATCGCCTGGCTTTTCAATATCAAAGGCAAGTGGCAGAGATGTTGGGCTACATAGACGGCGAATCAATGGCAGTTGAGCGCTTCATGAAAGATTATTATCAAACCGTCACAAAGGTTAGTCGCTTGAATGATATTTTGTTGCAGTTACTTGAAGATAAAATATTAAATACTCAGATTTTAAACAGTCGATTTAGGATTTCGTATGGTTATATACATGCCTGTCATGAGCAGGTTTTTGTAAATAATCCGTCATCTTTTCTGGAAGTTTTCCTATTAATTGCTAAGAATAGTTACGTTAGTGGAATCAGCGCTGGAACACTTAGGCAAATGCAATTAAATTTGGATTTAATTGACCATGATTATCATAAAAAACGTAATAATAATCGTTTGTTTATTGAACTACTACAGCAACCTCAAGGGGTAAATAAGGCGCTAAAATTAATGAACCGATATGGTGTATTAGAGAGATATATTCCAGCATTTGGAAAGATTAGCGGACTCATGCAATATGATTTGTTTCATGCCTTTACGGTTGATCAGCATACATTGTTTGTTGTTCGCAACTTAAGACGATTTTTTGTTAGCGAGTTTGCTAACGAATTTATCTTGTGTAGTGAAGTTGCGGCAAAAATTAAGAAGCCAGAACTACTCTTATTAGGTGGGCTATTCCATGATATTGCTAAGGGTCGGGGTGGTAATCATGCTGAGTTGGGTATGCATGATGCTAGTGAGTTTTGCAAGAGTCATCAGCTAAATTCCTTTGATACTAAAATTGTAGTAGGACTTGTACAGAAGCATTTGTTGATGTCTAGTGTGGCTCAAAAACAAGATATCGATGATCCTGTTATTATTAAAAACTTTGCCGATTCCGTAGGCTCTTTGGAGTTTTTAGAATATTTGTATTTATTGACCGTGGCAGATATACGAGCCACTAAAGATGATCTTTGGAATGGCTGGAAAGACTCTTTGTTAAAAAAATTATTCAATCAGACGAAGCAATATTTGAGCGATGAAGTGAATACTTTATTGAGCAATAGTCAAAGAGCTAAAAACAATAAAACCAATGTTATTGAGGCTGCTATTGCGCATGGATTTGAAATGAAGTTTATCAATGGGATATTAGATAGCCTACCTAAAGATTATTATCTTCGTTATGATCTGGACGATATTTTGTGGCATTTGTCTTTGCAGTTAAATAAAAATTTACAAGAGATAATTGTTAGTTCAAAAATATCTGAAAGCAATGTAATGGATATCTTTATATTATGCAAAGACTTTAACAAATTGTTTTTCAATTTAGTTTCTGTTGTGGAGCAAATGGGAATGGATATCGTTGATGCAAAAATTCTAACCACTAAAAATGGCCAAGCGTACAACACAATTAGCGTTCTTCAAAGTGATAATTTAGCCGAATTGGATTTTCATCAGGCAATTAAAGCAGTGTTAATTTCACCTGAATCTGGCGTTTCAAGGCCTACACAACAGTTATCACATAAGTATTTTGATAATAAAACACATATAAAATTTGGTGAAAATAAAAAATGGAATTTATCTCAAATAGAGATTAATACGCTTGATAGGGTGGGGGTTCTCTCAAATATTGCTTATGTGTTTTATAAGTTGGGCGTGTCACTTGTTAATGCCAGAGTATCCACTTTGGGCGGACGTGTTGAAGATGTTTTTTATATTCATAATGACCAAGGTAAGTTGTTAAATAAAGAGCAACAGTTGGCATTGACAAAGGCTTTATCAGAAAGATTGTAAAAGTCTAGTAATTCAATTAAATAGTGATATAATTCAATCATCACAGCAGTTCTGCTGTTTCTTTCTTATTTCAAATTATTTACAAAAAAACCTATGAACGATAAAATTTTAGCAGTCACAGATGCAAGCTTTGAAGCGGATGTCATTAATTCATCACAAACCGTATTGGTTGATTTTTGGGCAGAATGGTGCGGACCTTGTAAGGCTTTAGCGCCGGTGTTAGATGAAATTGCCGATGAGTATGACGGAAAGGTTGTTATCGCCAAGGTTAATGTTGATGAAAACGACCAAACGCCACCAAAATACGGAATCCGCGGCATACCAACTATGCTTTTGTTTAAAGATGGTGCGGTTGCAGCTACAAAAATGGGCGCCTTGTCAAAGGCAGAATTATGCGCATTTATTGATACAAACGTTTAATTAACTTTATGAAAAGTGTAAAACTAATAGCACTTTTAAAAAAATAACAATTCTTTGTAAGAAATTACAACAACCCACTGGCAAATTCTTGCCAAGCCATAATGGAAAATTCATGAAACTATCAGAATTAAAAAAATCATCCCCAGAGGAATTATTAGAATTAGCCCAATCTTTAGGTGCAGAAAATATTTCTCGAGCAAAGAAACAAACACTTATCTTTATTATCTTAAAGGCTAAAGCGGCTAACAATGAAGAGGTGGTTGGTGATGGTGTATTGGATGTATTGCAAGATGGCTATGGTTTTTTAAGGTCTAGTGATGATTCTTATACCTCTGGTGCAGATGATATTTATATTTCTCCCAACCAGATAAAGCGTTTTAATTTATCGATAGGTGATTTGGTGGCAGGTAAGATTCGCGCCCCTAAAAAAGGTGAGAAATACTTTGCCCTTGTTCAAGTATCTGAAGTTAACGGGGAAAATCCAGAGAGCGTGAGAAATCGCGTACCTTTTGCCTCATTAACACCCATACATCCGAATGAACGTTTAAATTTAGAAATTGGAAATGGCGGTACTGAAGATATTACAGCCAGAGTGATTGACTTGGTTTCACCATTTGGCAAGGGTCAGAGGGGTTTATTAGTTGCACCACCGAAAGCTGGTAAGACAATGATAATGCAGAATATTGCAACATCTATTTCACGTAATCATCCAGAGTGTGAGCTAATTGTGTTGCTAATTGATGAGCGCCCAGAAGAAGTAACAGAGATGGCGCGTACAGTTCGTGGAGAGGTGATTGCATCAACTTTTGACGAATCTGCCAAGCGCCATGTTCAGGTGGCTGAAATGGTCATTCAAAAAGCTAAAAGACGCGCTGAACAAGGTAAAGATGTTATTATTTTGCTGGATTCAATAACCCGATTAGCAAGAGCCTACAACACCATAGCACCTTCATCTGGAAAAGTGCTTACCGGTGGTGTAGATGCTAATGCTTTGCAGCGACCTAAGCGCTTCTTTGGTGCCGCTAGAAATATTGAAAATGGCGGTAGTATTACGATTATTGCTACAGCACTGATTGACACCGGCTCTAAAATGGATGAAGTAATTTATCAAGAGTTTAAAGGAACTGGCAACATGGAATTGCATTTGGAAAGACGCTTAAGTGAAAAGCGTATATTCCCAGCTATCAATATTAATGCTTCTGGAACACGTCGTGAAGAGTTAATTACTGATGAAAAAGAATTGCAAAAAATGTGGATTTTGAGAAAAATTCTCCACCCTATGGATACTGTAGAAGCAGCAGAATTTTTAATTGATAGATTAAAGATGAGCAAAACTAACGATGAGTTTTTCTCCTCCATGTCGCAAAAGAAATAAAACTTACTTTTTGCTTTATACTTGAGTCATGAATTCGGTATTTTCTAAAGCTTTAAAACTTCAAGATAGCATTGTTGCAAAATATGTCATGCGTCAAGTATTGATGCTGTTAGCGGCGGTTTTTATTGTTATTGGGTTGGTTATTTTTGGCAATCAGCTAGTATTAGTTGTTAAGGAAAGTATAGAAGAGGGTGTTCCAGTTGCAGACCTTCTACCCTTGGTTGGTTTCAATATGATTCGGGATGTGCCATTAATCTTATCTTTGTCTTTATTTTTAGCAATTATTCTAGCGATTAGCAAGCTCTATAAAGATTCAGAAGCTATCGTTATGAATTCTCTAGGCCTGGGAGATAAACACTTTATGGTGCTTATTCAGCCCGTGGTTCTTTTTATTTTTATTTTTATTTTATTCTTAACAACGCTTGCTGTTCCATGGTCAAAACAGCAGCGCAGTATGATTATGGATCGTAGTGAAAATTCATCTGAATTTTCTTTTATTAAAGAAGGTGAGTTTCAAGAATTTAAAAATGGAGAATTGGTTTTTTATGCCTCTAAGGTTAAGGATATAAAAAATAGTGCTAAGCAAAATATGGAGGAAATATTTATTTATGCTGAATCAAGTGGTGATCCGATTATCACTTTGGCTAGCCAGGCTCAAAAATATACTGACGCTAGTAGTAAAAGCGTTTATCTTAGATTAAAGGATGGTGTTCGGTATCACGGATTTCCTTCGGATAAAAATAAAAAAATCTTAAATTTTGATCAGTATGATTTGCAAATTATTGATGGCAGCAGACAAAGAAGCGCTGATGTATCGACAAAAATTGAGTCAAAACCAACATTGGATATTTTATTCTCGAATAATAGTAAGGAGATAGCTGAATGGCAATGGCGCTTATCTCAGCCAATTAGTGTCTTAATTTTATCTCTTTTTGGAGTTCTACTGGGAAAATCATCGCCACGCGGGGGTAAAAATTTAGGCGTGTTAACTGGTATTTTGGTTTTTATTATTTACAACAATGCATTATTAGTAGCTAAGTCAAGCTTGGAGCGTGGAGAATTATCCCCAATAGTGGGTTTGTGGTCGGTTCATCTATTAGTCTTATTAGTTATTGTTATTTTTTATGCTTATCGTCATGGAAAATTAAGCCAACTATTCTCCAAACCTTTTTAACATCGCTATTTCAACCCTGGCCATAGGCGTGTAAAATAGCATCATTTTTATCTAAAAGAAACCATGTCTTCACAGCCTAGTAAAGAACTTGAAGTTTTTGACAATCCCAACCCTGAACGTGATTTTGTTATTCAAATCGATATGCCAGAATTCACCTGTTTATGTCCTAAAACTGGACAGCCGGATTTTGCTACATTGCATTTAGAGTATATTGCAGATCAAGCTTGTGTTGAACTTAAATCTTTAAAGATGTATATTTGGTCATTTCGTGATGAAGGTGCCTTCCATGAGGCGGTTACCAATGAAATCTTAGATGATTTAGTTAAAGCGACTAACCCTAGATTTATGCGTTTAAAAGCTATTTTTAATGTTCGTGGTGGCGTCTATACGGCGATCATTGCTGAGCATCAACAAGATGGGTGGAGTCCCAAGCCAATTGTCGATCTTCAACATATTTCGTAGAAAAAAAAGCTCAAGCCCTATTCGAAAGAAGGTTAACTTTAATAAAAAGTTAATTGACAGAGATGCGCTAAAAGTTGTTCAAACCATTTCTAAAGCAGGGTTTGAAGCTTACCTTGTTGGTGGTTGTGTGCGTGATCTATTGTTAGGGCACAAGCCTAAAGATTTTGATATTGCTACCAATGCAAAACCTGAGCAAGTTAATAAACTTTTTAAACGTTCACGCTTAATTGGCAGACGCTTTCGCCTGGTTCACGTAATGTTTTCTGCCAGGAAGTTCTTAGAGGTGGCAACCTTTAGATCAGGCCAAGTTAAAACTGCAAAAAGTGGTGTTATTGTTCGAGATAATTGTTACGGAAATATTGAAGAAGATGTTGTTCGTAGAGATTTTAGAATTAACGCCTTATACTACGATGTTCGCAGTGAAGAGGTGGTTGATTATATTGGCGGATTAGAAGATATTGATGCTGGTCAAATTCACATTATTGGTGAGCCATTAGTGCGCTTTGAAGAAGATCCTGTTCGTATGATTAGGGCGGTAAGATTCCAAACTAAGCTTGATTTTGAATTAAGTGATGAAATTAAAAAAGCCATCCATAAGCAAGCACCTCTTTTGAGTAATATTTCTCCAGCGCGTTTATATGAAGAGTGTATCAAGTTATTTCATAATGAATATGGATTTAAGGTCTACGAGCGACTGGAAAAATACGACCTTTTAAAGCATTTGTTTAAGCAAACTAGAAAGAACGATTTTATTAAAATCGCTCTTAATAACACCTCTAATAGAATTAAAAGAAATAAGCCGGTGACACCTGCTTTTCTGTTTGCTGTATTTTTATGGCAAGCCCAGAATGAGCGTTATCAGATAATTAAACAAAAACAAAAGAGTGTGTATTTGTCAATGAGCCAAGCTTCGGAAGAGGTGATTATTAATCAAATAAAGCAGGTTTCATTGCCAAGATGGTTAACTGCACGCATTAAAGATACTTGGATGATGCAAAGTCGTCTTGAAAGAATGCAGCCTAAGAAGATGGATGATATCTTATCAAGCAAAGGGTTTCGAATGGCATATGACTTCTTAGTGTTGCGTTCGCAAAGTATCAATCCAGAGCTTAAATCTGTTGCTGATTTTTGGACTAAAGCCCAAGTAGGCTACAAGCCTCTAGATACTCAATCAGAGTATAGAAAAAAACCAACAAAATAATGCAGGCAGTCCTTATTACAGGCTGCTCCAGTGGCATTGGATTATGCCTTGCACATGGTTTAAAACAAGTTGGATACCGTGTTTTTGCCACAGCCAGAGACCCTAAAGATGTAGAAATATTGCTTAATTTAGGGTTTGAATCTTATCAACTAGATCTAAGCTCCTCAGCATCCATTCGCAATGCAATGAAAGCCATAAATACACAAGTTGATGGCTTGTATGGCTTGATTCACAATGGTGCTTATGGGCAAGTTGGCGCTTTAGA
>CAJVCJ010000080.1 GCA_910595855.1 Candidatus Thioglobus vulcanius
GCCTGATGGAACCTGCATTTTTTCCACGTCTGCACCCCAACTGTCTCCTGCTAAAACTCGCCCCTCATTAGTGCCAAAGCCAACAATATATACTTGCGATCTGCCTAATTCATACCTACTAAGACTTCCAATATTAGCAATGCCTTGTGAATACATTGATGTAGCACGAGAATCCCCCACATGAGTATTGTGCGCCCAAACTACACCCTTAGAATTTTCTCCATAAAAATACAGTAGGCGCTTGACCGATAACCACATATGTTGCACTCTACTATTCCAAGAACTAAGATCATCATCAATGGCCAAACGATAATAATCTTCAGCATTTTTTACTATCAAGGAATTTTGCTCGGCTTGAAAAAAATCGTTGTCTTTAAAAGCATTACTGCCTATGACAAATGTGCGTAAAAGATTTGATACCTCTATCATGCCCTGTTGACATGAAAAACCTCCACGTGATACTGCTTTTGCGTAAGCCCATTCGTTACGATCATATTTGGCAAAACACTGTAATCTACTCTGTATTCCGTTATGATACAACGGCAAATATTTTTCTGTAAATGCCAGCAGATTGTCCATTGCATCCCATGGTCCGTAAACATCCATCCCATGAAACCCCACTTTTTTATCATTGGAAAGATTTGCATTGTATTCTCTCAACCATTCTGCCAGTTTCTCAATCTCATGATTTTTCCACATCCATTCTGGCCACCGATCAAAACTGAGTAGCACTTCTTTGGCTGACTTGAGAGCATCCGGCATATTCTTTACGTACTGGTTGAGTCGATCAATAGAAGACCAGTCCCCTTCGACTGCAACAAAAGAAAATTTCTTTTCACTAATTAGGCGTTTGGTTATCTCTACACGCAATGAATAAAACTCAGCCGTTCCATGTGATGACTCACCTAATAACACCAATTGACGATCACCTGCCCGATCAATTATCATATCAAAATCAGCAACAACCTTAAGAGGAGCCGCCTTGTGTGATAATAGCTCAATAAGGCGCTTTTCATCACTAGCCAAAACTGGATTGTTAAAAGTGATAAGGGAAAGTAAAACAATGAAAAGTGAAGTAATTTTTTTCATATTTTTCCTAAAAAATCTATTTAAGATAACTTGATTCTACACTTCTACACTGCATAAATAAGCATTAAAATAGATTTATGAATTTTTCTAAAATATTAATTGGGCTCAAGGATAAGCATCTTTATCGCTCAAGAAAGATTAGTGAAGGTGCGCAAGACACTCAGATAGTCATTAACGGAAAATCATTGATTAATTTCTGTTCGAATAATTACTTATCTCTTGCCAATCACCCTCAAATTAAAGAGGCTTTTAAGAAAGGTGTTGATGCATATGGTGTAGGCTCAGGTGCATCACATTTAGTTAGCGGGCATTCCCGAGCCCATCATGATCTGGAAGATGCATTGGCTGAGTATACAGGGCAAGAACGTACCCTGCTATTTTCAACTGGCTATAGTGCAAATTTAGGTATTTTCTCCGCACTTAAAGGTGAACTAGATTGGATATTGCAAGACAAACTTAATCACGCTTCATTAATTGATGCAAACCAGCTCATTGACTTGCCATTACAACGGTATTTGCATAATAACATTCAGTCGCTTGAACAAAAACTAGTCAAACAATCAGGTCCAGGCATGATTGTGACTGACACAGTATTTAGCATGGATGGCGATCAAGCAAATATTGATGATTTGCAGAAAATCGCAAATAACTCAACTGCAATTTTGATGCAGGATGATGCTCATGGCTTTGGTATTTTTGAGCCCAACATTCCAAAAAATTCAATCTATATGGCCACTTTGGGCAAAGCAGCAGGCACAATGGGTGCTTTTGTGGCTGGAAATGAGGACTTTATTGAATTTTTAATCCAAAAATCCCGCCCTTATATCTATACAACAGCCATTTCTCCTGCAATTTGTGCAGCAACAATTAAAAGCTTAGACTTAATTAAAGCGGGCGAACAAAAAGCTAAATTGCTCGCCAATATTGATTTTTTCCGAATTTTTTCATCTGCATTAGGATTGCCAATTTCAAATTCTCATAGTGCCATCCAGCCGCTAATTATTGGCGATAGTGAAAAGGCGCTGAAAATTAGTCAAACTTTATTTGAACAAGGTTTTTATGTTGGCGCCATTCGCCCACCAACTGTACCAAAAGGTACAGAGCGTTTAAGAATCACTCTGAGTGCTAACCACACACAAAGTCAAATAGAGCAATTACTCACTCAAATTAAGCATGCTTTACAGTAGCACAACTGGCACGGGCCCTGACTTAGTTTTACTGCACGGCTGGGGATTTAATGGCGACCTGTTTGACGATCTAATTGATCGATACAAAAATCAATATCGCATTACAAAAATTGATCTACCTGGTCATGGTCGTAGTGATGATGTTACTGGTGGTCTTGATGAGTGGTGTGATGAAATTATCAAAATCCTCCCAGATAATCCAACCCTACTCGGTTGGTCATTAGGTGGACTACTGGCGATTAATATCGCTACCAAAATTAAGATATCCAAACTAGTGTTGATAGCCTCTACACCTAATTTTGTACAAAATTCAAATTGGAAATACGGCATTAATGCAGATAATTTTCAGCAATTTTCTGATGCATTGCAGCTGAACTTATCCAAAGGACTAAAACGCTTTGTTAGCCTACAAACTCAAGATAAAACTCAATTAAAAACCCTTAATCAATCAATCGATAAATTTCCTGCATCAACAAAAGCACTCAACCAAGGATTGGAGATTCTTTTAGCCACTGACCTATTAGATGAGTTTAAGCAATTAAAAATACCAATAGAAGTGACTTTAGGTAATCATGACACATTGATTCCTTATCGAATCAGCAATTGGTATGATAAAGTTAAAATAAAAACGCAAGTATTGAATACGGGTCACTTGCCATTTTTACATAAGGATTTCACGCTATGAATAAATCTATCGCGCCCATACTGCTAAGTGTCTTTGGTATTTTTTGGGTGGCGCTTGCTATCAACCCACTTTATCGAGATATATGGGTTGCTGAAAACTTAATCCTTGTTATTTGCATTGGCTATATGGTATCGACTTATAAATCAACACCTTTTAGCAATACCTCGTACTGGCTCATTTTTATATTTTGTATTTTGCAAACTATTGGTGCACACTACACTTACGCAGAAGTCCCGATTGGTTTTTGGGCTGCCGATCTACTGGAGATAGAGCGTAATCATTATGATCGACTCGTGCACTTTGCCTTTGGATTTTTATTGGTATTACCATTCAAAGAAGTGATTACTAGACTCATAAAATTCTCTAGCTTTCGCTCTATGGTCTTTTTGTTGGTTCTGGTATTTTTTGGTATTGGCGGTTTTTATGAAATAATAGAATGGCTCTACGCTATATTCTACGAACAACAACAATCCCCTCAGACAGTTGATTCCTTTCTTGGATCACAGGGAGACATTTGGGATGCCGAAAAAGACATGCTCTTTACTGGCCTTGGGGCTTGGTTATATTTACTATTTTTTACCCCAAGGCTCAGCAATAAACTCACTTAATCTTAACTTCGGTTTGCTTAGATCTTGCCTTAGCTACTTTAGTAATAGTTAAGCTCAAAACACCGTCAATAAACTCAGCTTCGATATTGTCAGTCTTAACCGTATGAGGTAAAGTGAAACTTCTCACAAAAGAACCGTACGTACGTTCAATACGGTGTCTTTTTGTATCTTTAATTTCAACTGTTATCTCATCTTTTTTCTCACCTTTGATAGTTAACACATTATCTACAACGTGTACATGTACATCATCTTTATGTACACCAGGCAACTCAGCTTTAATCAAGTAAGACTTGTTATTCTCCTCAATGTCAATAGCAGGCATCCAATCACTCTGTTCAAACTCACCAAGCGAGTGATCAAAATTCTCAAACATTTCATCCATTCCAACAAATGGGCGGCGCATTAGCGTTAGACTCATTACAACCTCCTTTTTTTTATTTACACAACTATCTCACCTTTATAGTACGCCTCTTTTTATCTACATGATGATGATTTGAGTATAATTCAAACATATTAGCTTTTAGTAAGGGGTTCTTCTAATGACAATTTTAGTCGGTGTAATTATGGGGTCAAAATCTGATTGGCCAACCATGAAACATGCAGTAGAAATGCTGGAAGAATTTGGCGTGCCGCATGAAGTTGAAGTGGTGTCTGCACATAGAACTCCAGATAAAATGTTTGACTATGCCTCTAGTGCACTTGATCGCGGACTTAAAGTAATCATTGCAGGCGCTGGTGGCGCTGCGCACTTACCTGGTATGGTTGCTGCCAAAACCATCGTACCTGTACTCGGTGTGCCCGTACAATCTAAAGCGCTTAGTGGACAAGACTCATTACTCTCTATTGCACAAATGCCTGGTGGCATTCCAGTGGGAACGCTTGCTATTGGTGAAGCAGGCGCTAAAAATGCTGGTATTTTGGCAGCACAAATCATCGCCAATGAGGATGACTCTGTACGCGCAAAAGTAGTAGCATTTAGAGCCAAACAAACGCAAGATGTTTTAGACAACCCAAACCCTTCAGCATAAACTATGAAAATCGGCGTACTTGGTGCAGGCCAACTTGGCAGAATGATGGCGATTTCTGGCTATCCTTTAAATCATCAATTTGGATTTTCTGGTAATACTAACGATGAACCGGCTAGCCTTTTAGGACATATGTTTGCGCTTGAGGATAATGCTGAAAATATCGAATCATTAGTTGCATTTGCCGATGTGATCACTTACGAAAGCGAAAACACAGATGTTGAAATCGTTAAAGAAATCAATAAAGATATCCCTGTATATCCGGGTGAAAAATCCCTATTCACCACCCAACATCGCGGCCGTGAAAAGGCACTTTTTGACCAACTAAATATCCCTTGCGCACCCTATCAAATGGTTAACAGCTTAGCTGACCTTACAAAGGCAGTTAGCGATATAGGTCTGCCCGCTATTTTAAAAACAGCGACTGAAGGCTATGATGGCAAAGGTCAATTTTTAATGCATCATACAGATCAAATTAAAGAAGCATTTGACAGCATGCAGGGTGTTGAATCAATTTTAGAAGGATTTGTTAATTTTAAACGCGAGCTTTCATTGATTGCAGTTCGCGGCATTGACAATGACCATAAGTATTATCCTTTGGTTGAAAACACACACCATAATGGAATTTTGCGTCTTACCATTGCACCTGCGCAGACGATTGACCCTAAAGTACAAGAAACAGCAGAGCATTACATGCAGACTTTATTAGATGAGATGGGTCATGTTGGTGTGCTTACCATTGAGCTATTTGAAACTGAAAATGGCCTTGTGGTAAATGAGATGGCGCCACGCGTGCATAATTCTGGCCACTGGAGTATTGAAGGCGCCCACACCTCACAATTTGAAAACCATATTCGTGCAATTAGTGGCATGCCTTTGGGTGACACCTCGCCAACGCATGCCTTTAGCGCTATGATTAATATCATTGGTAAAATCGGCCCAACAGATCTTGTACTAAATATGGCCAATGCAAGCTTACATCTGTACGATAAGACTGAGCGTGAAAATAGAAAACTTGGTCATATTAATATTATTGCCAATTCACAGGCACAGCTTGATACTAGCATTCAACAATTAAAAGACTTTCTACCCAACTAAGGATCCCTATGTCAGAAGAATACAATTGGCCATCAGCCGTACTTTACCACCCAACAGGCGATCCTATCAACATTAAGCCTATTGATGATAATAAATCATTTGGTACTGATGAATTACAGACTTTTGTTGGCGGTCCAGTAGGCCATATCAAGCTTGATAATGGCATGCTAGTGATTAACGATGAAGGTGAAAAAATGAACCTACCGCTTAATGATATGGCGAGTAAAAATGGCTATTCTTTATACGGTAATGTTATTTTTGTACCAAAAGTGATTCAAGCAGAACCGGTCAAATTTGACATTACAAACCTGTAATTAAACCTCAATACCAGGCAAGAGTTTAACTATAGATTCTATTAGCCAAACTCTTTCTCAAGATAAGTTTTAATATCAGCAGATTCAAACATCCAGCTAACTGTATCACCATCTGTGATTTTTAAACAAGGCACTTGGACTTTACCAGCTTCTTTCATCATTTCTTCACGATAAGCACCACCACGAGTTTGTGCATCACGCGTTACAATCTTAATGTTTAAACTTCTTATAACACGTCGTGACATAATGCAAAACGGGCAGGCAAAAAATTGATAAAGCTCGATGTTTTTGGCTTTATTGTTTACAGCTTCTTGCTCTTGAGCGCTTCTTTTAACTTTCTTAACGGGGATCAAACGACTGATTAATGCAATCAATGCGCCTAGGCCATTTCTAAATGCTTTTAATAATAATTTCATAGTTTTATTTCCTATTTTGGTATGCGGTTAATGTGTTCTCAAGTAAGGTTGCAATGGTCATTGGACCAACACCACCAGGTACCGGTGTCATCCATGCAGCATTAGTACTAGCAGCATCAAAATCCACATCGCCCACTAGCTTGCCACTATCCAGTCGATTAATACCTACATCGATCACAATAGCGCCAGGTTTAATCCAATCACCCTGGATCATTTTTGGAATACCAACAGCTGCAACCACGATATCAGCATTTTTTAACTTGCTTGATAGGCCTGTGGTTTTACTATTACAAATTGTAACCGTTGCACGTGCATTTAAAAGCTCCATGGCCATTGGTCTACCAACAATATTAGAGGCGCCAACCACCACACAATCCTTACCAACTAAATCAATTCCTGTTGTTGCCAACATTGTCATCACCCCTTTGGGTGTACATGGGCGTAAATAAGGCTTATTCTGCATGAGTTTGCCGATATTTTCACTATGAAAGCCATCTACATCCTTTTCAGGAGAAATCGTCTCTATGACTAAATTTGCGTCTAAATGATCTGGCAGTGGTAACTGCACCAAAATACCGTCAATTTTGTCATCATTGTTTAAGCGTACCACCTCATCAAGTAATTCTTGCTGAGTAATATCACCTGGTTTATTGATTTTTTCTGAATAAAATCCAACCTCTTTGCAAGCGTTATCTTTATTGCGCACATACACAGCAGAAGCAGGATCATCACCCACCAAAATAACTGCCAAGCCAGGTGCACGATTTAGCGTCTTAACCTTTGCTGCAATATCGTTACGTAAATTTTGTGCAATTTTCTTGCCATTAATAATATTCATTCTTAACTCTTATGTTTGCCAGGCGCCAATGCTATCAGTACCTTATCTAAATCATCTTGTGTGTCTACGCCAAAGCCCGTCTCTCCACAGGCATTAGCTACGTGAACATCGAAACCTTCATTAAGCACTGTCAATTGCTCCAGACGCTCAACTTGCTCTAATCGAGAGCTATCCATCTTTAAATATTGCTTGATAAATTTGCTACGATAAGCGTAAATACCAATATGCTTATGACAAAGAGATAGATCAAATTCTTGTTGTTCTCTAAAAAACGGAATGGGTGCGCGAGAAAAATACAACGCCTTGCCGAACTTGTCAAAAACTACTTTGACGCAATTAGGGTCTAAATATTGCTGCTCGTCAATAACTGGCTCACATAGTGTTGCCATTTGCATTTGACTATCTTGTAAATTATTAGCCACTTGATTAATCACTGCTGGATCAAGCATGGGCTCATCACCCTGTACATTAACAATGATTTCATCATCTGCAATTTTAAGCTCACTTAATACTTGTGCAATTCTTGATGTCCCGGAAGTATGATGATCATCGGTCATGCAAACTTGTGCACCGAATCCTTGTGCGACTCGCATAATACGCTCATCATCAGTCGCGATAATGACCTGATCTGCTTGGCTTTTGATGGCATTTTCATAAGTCAGCTGAATCAGCGGCTTACCATGAACATCCTTTAATAGCTTTGCAGGTAGTCTACTAGATGCATATCGAGCAGGAATAATGACACTAAAACTCATCTGCTAATCTAGCTTTCTAGCTTCTTCTTCCAACAGAACTGGAATACCATCTTCGATTGGGTAAGCTAAGCCGCTAGTTTCACAAATTAGCTCATGGCCTACTTGCTTCAAAGGCGCTTTAGATTTTGGGCAAACTAATAGTTTTAATAAGGCTTCATCAATCATAATTTTGCAAGAAGTTTGTTTAAAAAATTTTTACTAATTTCTAGATCTACTTTTAAGTAAAACATTTTTTCATTAGCAAACTTCTTGCATTTTACCCAATCTTTCGCAGTCATAATTATTGGATGATTATCTTCAAACTTTAAATCATTAGCTTGATATTGATAATGATCCATAAAAGCGTGTCTTTTTACTTTTACACCAAGACCATCTAGTGTATTAAAAAATCTATCAGGGTCGCCAATGCCGGCCGCACCATGACAATATTGACCTTTAAAATAATCTAATGGATGCTCTTTGCCACTCAATAAATGAACAAATGAAACCGGCACTAACTTAGCAGGTATTTCTCCAGGAAACGTTGCGCCATTATTAATAACAAAATCAACTTGTTTGAGTTTGGCCTGTGACTCCCTTAGCGGCCCAGCAGGTAGGTAAAAATTATTACCAAAGCGCCTATTACCATCAACCACAACAACCTCTATTGATCTACCCATGCCGTAGTGTTGTAATCCATCATCGCTAATAATGACATCGAATGCTTGCTGTTTTAGTAAATCTGTAACAGCTTCAGATCGATTTTTGTTAACCATTACAGCTGCACCTGTTTGCGTAGCGATCAATAATGGTTCGTCACCTGAGACAACAGGATTGGAATTTGAATCAACCAACAAACTACCTGACTCATGCGAGCCACCATAACCCCTAGAAACAACACCAACTTTTCTACCTTGTTGTTGAAGATATTCAACCAGCTTAATAACAACAGGTGTTTTACCACTACCACCAACCGTTATATTACCCACCACAACAATGGGAATATCAAACTGATTAACTCTAAAAACACCTAACCGATAGAATGCTTTCCGGATTTTACTTAAAACATAAAAAAATCCAGAGATTGGTAGCAGTGCATAATTAACAACACCTCGCCTACTTAAGTCCATTGAGTGCTACTTAAAACACTCGTTTGAGTTCTGGTATTTATTATCGGTATATCTTAAAAATCCTGCAGCAATAGTTAGAATCATAATTGATACCACCATAATCAGCACATTGAATTTATCCGTAGACACAAGCTCTTTCATATCAATAACCAAGAATCTAGTAATGGCTGTGATAGCAATGAAAATTAAGAAAATCACCGGCAATCGATGAGTTTTAAAATAAACACCGGTCATTGCGCCAAGCTCTAAATAGATAAATAATAGCAAAATATCCTTAAGCGAAGCAAATCCAGATTCGTGCTGCATAATGATTAAATATTCACCAATAGCCGACCAGACAATCGTGCCACCAATCACAAATAAACCAACAACATGAAAAACCTCAATTAAAAAATCACCTAACTGATCAATTCTATCTTTGATTGTTACCTCTGACATATTCTTCCCTTATTATTTAGCGTTTTATAAAGTGCTAATTATGACAAAATATCAACACCATGAGTATTGAATTTGACATTTCTAACCAGTATTTGCGCTCTAATCGCAAAAAAGGCTTCATTTCCTTTATTTCAGGCGTCTCTATGGTTGGTCTGATTCTTGGGGTGATGACATTAGTGACTGTTTTGTCAGTGATGAATGGCTTTCATCAAGAGCTCAGAGAGCGCGTATTAAGCGCCATTTCACATTCGTATATAAGTGAGTATGATGGCAATCTTTCAAATTGGAAGGATGCCCAAACCACCATCAATCAACATATAAATGTAATTAGCTCTTCTCCCTACATTGAACAATACGCGTTAGTAAGCTCAGGCAATAGTGCGCAAGGCATTAGTGTTCGCGGTGTTATTCCAGAATTAGAAAGGCAAACTTCTGTGTTGCTTGAAAAAATGAAACATGGTGATAGTCAACTATCTAAGTCTGGCATCCTGCTTGGGGCAGGATTGGCCACACAGCTAGGCGCAACCTTAGGTGATAAGGTCACCCTACTCACGCCAGAATTATCCTCTAGCATTATTGGTATTCTTCCACGCTTTAAACGTTTTACTGTCACTGGAATATTCGACGCAGGTGTTAATGAATATGACAACAATTTAGCTTTTATACAACTCAATCAAGCGCAGAAACTTTATTCAATGAAAGATAAAGTCTCTGGCATTAGACTTAAGGTTGATGACATTTTTAATGCTAAAAAAATTACCCAAGATGTTGTTAATACATTGGGCGCTCACCAATACTACGGTGTCGATTGGACGCAACAAAAAGCTAATTTTATCAAGGCACTTAATCTTGAAAAACAAATGATTGGTATTATCTTATCACTAATAGTCGCTGTGGCCGCCTTTAACATTGTGTCCATGATGGTTATGGTTGTTACCGACAAAACTGCAGATATCGCCATATTAAGAACACTGGGAATGACGCCAAAGCGTATTGTTAAAATATTTTTTTACCAAGGACTGACAATTGGAATTGCAGGCATTATTATTGGGTTAATATTGGGTGTTTTACTCTCGCTAAATATTGAGCATATTGTTAGCGGCATTGAATCGATTATTGGTTTTGAATTTTTTCCAAAGGATGTTTTTTACATTAATCGGTTCCCATCTGAAATACATCTTGATGACATTATTACAGTAGCAGTAGGTGCTTTTGTTTTAGTTATTCTAGCTTCCATCTACCCTGCAAAACGCGCAGGAAAAGTATCAATTGCTAAGGTATTGAACCATGAATAGTATTATTAACTGTATTGATGTTAATTATCAATATGAAGATGGTTTGCATGTCAATCGGATCATTAGTCATTTAAATTTAGAAGTGCATCAAGGGCAATCACTTGCCATTCTTGGGCAATCGGGTTGTGGAAAATCAACCTTACTAAATTTACTAGGCGCTATCGACAAGCCAAGTAGTGGCCAAATAATAATTAACAATACTGATTTATCTGGTTTAAATGAAAACCAGCTCACTAAGCTTAGAGCTGAAAACCTAGGCTTTGTTTATCAGTTTCACCACTTGTTAAAAGACTTTGATAGTTTGAAAAATGTAATGATGCCATTGTTAATTCAAGGCCTAAATCATACGCAAGCCACACAAATGTCTATTGAATTATTAAGCAAAATTGGTCTTGAACATCGTCTTAATCATCTGCCAAGTGAGCTATCTGGTGGCGAGCGCCAACGAGTTGCTATTGCTAGAGCTTTAATTACTAAGCCAAAGTGTTTGCTAGCTGATGAGCCCACTGGCAACCTTGATCAAAAAAATGCCACTGAAGTGCTCAACTTAATGATTGAACTAAACCAGGCTCATGATAGTGCATTGATCGTCGTCACACATGACGAAAAAGTTGCTGAGAAAATGCAGAAGGTGTTAGTTTTAGAAAACGGTCAATTTAGCTAATTGATGAACTTTTTCTAGTAAGAACATTGTTGTTATCAACGTAACATAAATTAGGCGAATAGTTTTTTACTTCATGCTCATCATAACTAGCATATGAGGCAATAATCAATAAATCACCAACTGCTGCCTTATGTGCTGCTGCGCCATTAACTGAAATCACACCAGTATTTTCCTTGCCGCGAATCGCATACGTTGTAAAGCGATTGCCATTTGCAATATTATAAATTTGAATTTGTTCAAAAGCACTAATGCCAGCAGCATCAAGCAGGATGCCGTCAATTTCACATGAGCCTTCATAATCAAGCTCTGAAGCTGTTGTGGTAACTCGATGTAATTTAGCTTTTAGAAAAGTACGTTGCATAATGTAATGTATGTATTTTGAATGAATTGATTTTAAAACAAGCCTACTTTATCAAAAAGTAAACTATCCTAATAATTGAATCATGATGCCAGCCGCAATAGCTGAGCCAATAACACCGGCTACATTGGGGCCCATCGCATGCATTAACAAAAAGTTGTGAGGGTTTGACTCTAAGCCAACTTTATTTGACACACGTGCCGCCATGGGTACGGCTGATACACCAGCAGAACCGATTAATGGGTTAATTTTATTTGTACTGAATAGGTTCATTAGCTTGGCCATTAGTAAGCCACTAGCCGTACCGATTGCAAATGCAGTCATACCCAATACCAAGATGCCTAATGTTTCAGGCTGAAGAAAAGTATCTGCCATCAACTTAGAGCCTACAGCTAAGCCTAAGAAAATAGTCACAATATTAATCAACGCATTTTGAGTTGTATCACTCAAACGATCAACCACACCTGACTCTTTCATTAAGTTACCAAAGGCGAACATACCAAGTAATGGTGCTGCATCTGGCAATAATAACGCCACCAACATCAACAACATAACCGGGAAGATAATTTTTTCAGCTGTAGACACTTCACGTAACTGAACCATTTCAATTTGACGCTCTTTCTCATTCGTCAATGCACGCATTATTGGCGGCTGAATTAAAGGCACTAGCGCCATATAAGAGTATGAAGCAACAGCAATCGCACCTAATAATTCTGGTGCAAGCTTACTGGCCACATAAATACTGGTTGGGCCATCGGCACCACCAATAATGCCAATCGCTGCAGCATCTCTTAAACTAAAGTCAAACAAGCCTAAAGCAGTTAAACCCATAGCACCTAACAAGGTTGCAAAAATACCAACTTGAGCAGCAGCGCCTAGTAATAAAGTTTTTGGGTTTGCAAGCAAAGGACCGAAGTCTGTTAATGCGCCGACACCCATGAAGATAATCAATGGAAAAGCGCCTGACTCAATGCCAACAACATAAAATACGTGCAAAATACCAGTGCCTTCTGCAATACCAGCGCCTGGAATATTAGCCAAAATTGCACCAAAACCAATTGGCAATAATAACAATGGTTCAAATTTCTTAATAATGGCAAGATACAACAACAGCATACCAATCAGTAACATTAAGCCCTGACCCCAAACCATTTGATACAAGCCAGTATTAAGCCAAAGTGAATTTAATTGTTCCATATCAGACTCTTTATAATTACGCTAATGACACTAAGGCTTGACCAACTTTAACCGAATCACCTTCTTTAACGCTAATTTCAGTTACCACGCCACTTCTTGCAGCCTTGATTTCAGTTTCCATTTTCATGGCTTCAAGAATAACCAATACATCGCCTTCATTAACCTTTTGATTCATTGATACCATTACTTTCCAAATATTGCCAGAAAGTGGTGCACCAATTGGCTCACCGCTTGTGACTGGTACCTCAGTAACGATTTCTTTTGCAGCTGCAGGCGCCGCTTTGTCTGCTGAAGCAGGCTTCATAGATGTAATATCACCACCAGCAGATACATCAACCGTATATGAATTTCCTTTAAATGAAACCGTATAAGTACCCTCTTCACTATCAGGTGTGGCGCAATTTTCACCTTCTTGCGGCGCAGGCTCAAAGAAATCAGCATTGCCACGATTTTCTAAAAATGAAATGCCAACTTGAGGAAATAGGGCATATGTCATTAAATCGTCAATTTTATTAGCAGCTAATTTAATACCTTTGGCAGCCACAATTTTGTCAAATTCTTGCTCAAGAATATGCATCTCTGGTGCAATATTATCCGCAGGACGACAAGTAATCGGCTCACTACCTTCTAATACTTTAGCTTGCAATGCTAGATCAACTGGTGCTGGAGTTGCGCCATATTCACCTTTTAATACGCCTGCAGCTTCCTTAGTGATTGTTTTATAACGTTCACCCGTTAAAATATTAAGCACTGATTGTGTGCCTACAATTTGCGAAGTTGGCGTAACTAGAGGTAAGTAGCCTAAGTCTTTACGCACACGTGGAATTTCTGCCATTACTTCATCCATCTTGTCTGCAGCATTTTGCTCGCGCAGTTGATTTTCCATATTGGTTAGCATGCCACCTGGAACCTGAGACAACAAGATGCGTGAATCCACGCCTCGTAAAGAGCCTTCAAACTTAGAATACTTACAACGTATAGGGCGGAAGTATGCATCAATCTCTTCTAATTTTTGTAAATCAAGCCCTGTTTTTCTTGGGCTATTTTCTAGAATTGATACAATAGAGTTGGTTGCAGAGTGGCCGTAAGTCATACTCATTGAGCCAATAGCAGTATCAACACGATCAATACCTGCTTCAACCGACTTGATAATTGTTGCAGTTGATAAGCCAGTAGTCGCATGAGCATGCAATTGAATTGGAATATCAATCGTTGCCTTTAGCTTTTTAACCAAATCATAGGCAACATATGGCTGTAACAATCCTGCCATATCTTTAATACACAATGAATGCGCACCCATGTCTTCGATACGCTTTGCCATGTCAATCCACGTTTGCATATTATGCACAGGACTAACTGTATAAGAAATTGTTCCTTGAGCATGCTGATCTAACTTAACCGCTTGATCAACCGCAGTTTTCAGATTTCGAACATCATTCATAGCATCAAAAATTCGGAATACACCAACGCCATTTTCTGCACAACGATCAACAAATTTACGCACTACGTCATCACTATAATGACGATAACCTAATAAGTTTTGGCCACGCAATAACATCTGCTGTGGCGTCTTTGGCATAACCGCTTTAATTTCACGAATACGGTCCCAAGGATCTTCACCCAAATAACGAATACATGAATCAAATGTTGCGCCACCCCATGATTCCATCGACCAATAGCCAATTTTGTCTAGCTTGTCAGCAATAGGTAGCATATCATCAATACGCATACGTGTCGCCAATAGGGACTGATGTGCATCTCTAAAAACAAGCTCAGTAATCTCTACTTTCTTGCCTTCTGCATTGTTTGATTTTTTTGTCATATTCCTTAAAAAATTTAGCATGACCCTTATGCTCCCCTGTGCAACTTGATCGCTTGTTCAATAACAAACTTGGTCTCTTCATCAAGCTCTTGATCAAGAGTTGTTGTACTATCTTCTTGATCTGGCTTGTTAGCCGATCGAGCTTGAAGTTTCTGAATAATGGCTGACATTAATTTGGTTACAAAAACCAATAAAGTCAAAAACAAGAAAACAAACCCCATGCCAAACATGGTTAGGTTTAAAGCTTCTGCAAATAAATCTGCTTGTTCCATAATCATTACTCTTTTATTAATATGGTACCGATGGACGGAATCGAACCGTCACTCCCGAAGGAACCGGATTTTGAATCCGGCGCGTCTACCAATTCCACCACATCGGCAATAAACTTTTTTTACTTATGTCTAAAGGTAATTCTACCCTTGGTCAAATCATAAGGTGTCATTTCAACAGTTACCTTATCTCCTGGCAAAATACGAATGTAGTGTTTACGAATTTTTCCAGAAATGTGCGCTAGAATGCTGTGGCCATTTTCCAATTCAACCGTAAAAGTTGTATTAGGTAATTTTTCTTTAACCACGCCTTCTAATTCAATGTAATCGCTTTTTGACATAAATAATTATAATTTTGAACTAAGTAAATTGGATCATTTTACCCGAATGTCGAGCAACAGACAAAAGAACCGAAGTTCTCTTATAGATTTGAAATAAGCTATAATTATTCTATTTTTAGCCAACGTTGAGAACAAATGCAGTTAAGTTTTGAATTTTTCCCACCAAGAACCGACCAAGGTAAACAAAATCTTAGGCAGGTTCGTCAAGAATTGTCGGTTATTAATCCGCACTATTTCTCAACCACCTTTGGCGCTGGCGGCACCACCCAGGATGCCACCCTAGAAACCGTATTGGATATTCAAGCCAACGACGGCATTCCTGCAGCACCGCACTTATCTTGTATCGATTCTGAAAAATCTAAAATTTTGTCCCTATTAAATCAATATAAAGATGCAGGTATTAACCGCATTGTTGCTCTTCGTGGTGATATCCCCTCAGGTGTTCGTGATATTGGTGATTTTCATTACGCCAATGAGCTGGTTGAATTTATCCGCACAGAATTCAATGATCACTTTCATATTGAGGTTGCCGCCTATCCTGAAATGCACCCTCAAGCAAAAAACATGCAGACTGATATAGCACATTTTGTTAATAAAATTAAAGCTGGTGCTGATAGCGCTATTACACAATATTTTTATAATGCAGATGCCTACTTTAGATTCGTTGATGAAATTCAAAAACAAGGTATTGATGCACCAATTACACCAGGCATCATGCCAATTACCAACCATGACCAGCTAATGAGATTTTCAACCATGTGTGGCGCTGAAATACCACGCTGGATTGAAAAACGCTTATCAGGTTATGGTGATGACATGCAATCTTTAAGAGAATTTGGCTTTGACGTTGTTGCCAATTTATGTGATCAGCTTAAAACTCAAGGTGTTGATAATTTTCATTTTTATTCAATGAATAAATCTCAGCCTTCTTTACAGTTAGCCAAAACCTTAATGTGATTGCTGATTAACCCAACTTTGTAAATTATGTAAATGCTGTTTGTCTTGTTTATGGCAGTATTTTTCTAATACGTCTAGGCGCTCACTAAGCTCTAAAAATATCATTTTATAATGCTCATTTTTAACTTCTTCTTTATAAAGCTTAGACTTTAAAGATGCAATAACCGTTATTAGCGCCTGTTCGTTCTCTTGTTTAATGGTATCTGCGGCACCAGCCTTATACATTGCATTGGCTTTAATTTTTTGTATTTTAAGTAAATGAGCATCGCGCTCTGAATGCAAGCTATGAGAAGGATAAGCCAAACGAATACTGTCCATTGTCACATAGCCTTCATGGGTTTGTAACCTCCCAGAACTAATTTGATCTTGAATATGATTACGACTTACACCTAATCGACGAGCCGCCTGTGAAACACTAAGCTTAATCATGTTATTTTCCCTCCCCAAAAAAAATATAATTTACTGTTGACTAAATTAATCAACTTTAGGCTATTTGTCAAGTCTATCCATATCTTCTAATACGCTAACAATGGCTTGATCACTGATATCTGCTGTTACCAATACCTGTTTAAACCCAAGTGATAGCGCATATTTCTTAATACGTTGACTCAGTACAATTAATGGGTAAGTTTTTAACTGGCCAAGTTGGTTTAATTGAGTTGCTAATGAGATCAAACCATCAAGATTTTCATTACTGGTAATACTTATAACACCTTGATTATCAGATAAAAAACTATTAAAAATAACTTTATGCTTTGGTGTTATCTCGCAAGTTATTCGATCATACACCTCAACATATTCAACCTGATTGTGGTTTTTTTCAAGGCCAATTTTTAGTGTTTCTCGACCACCTTTACCCCTAAAAATTAATACATTTTTAGCGTACAACTTTGAGACTGATTTAAGTGCTAGTAACGCCTCACTAGAAGGCTTTTCTTTTGGAAAATCATCAACTGTGATTTGGTAATCATCAAGCTTTTTAGCCGTTGCCACGCCAACAGTAAAGATTTTATCAGCCTTAACTTGATTGAATAACGTCAGCCCATGTTCAACTGCATTTGCACTGATAAAAATAGCTGCATCATATTGATTTCGCATTAATGTTGCTTGAATAGGTTTAACTTCAAGTGTTGGAAATAACAACGGTGTATGGCCACTATCAACAACCAATCCTTCAAGCGTTTTAACTTGGGAAAGCGGGCGAGTTAGTAAAACATTCACCTTTTAAAACCCTAGAATTTCTGCAATTATTCTAATTTTATTCAACGCTTCGCTTTCAGCATTTTTACAAATAAGAATCGTACGGGTATTGATTAAAGCTGCCTGTTCAACATAGGCTCGCATTTGTTTTTCATCCCAACTGCTAGTTGTATACAAAACTGGAATGTGTGAATAATACAGATACTTGCCTACAACTTCTTGAACTTGATAATCTAGCTTATACGATTGGTCTGATTGAAAAGCAACTCGATAATCTTTCAACAATGCAATAACATCCGCATCAAGTTGATGTTTCAATTCACAAAACAATACAAATAAAGAGCGATATTCTGACACCGAATCGAGTAAATTAGCTAAATCACTAGCGTTGGCTAATTGTTTGGAGCCAATAGAAAGCACCAATTCAAATTCTTCATCGGAATCTTCTAACTCCTCAAAAATTGAATCTAGATCTTCTTGCGTATCGATTGGCAAAGACAAAGTTTTAAACAAAGTTGAATAGTAATCAAAGCGCCATTCACTAGGCAGGTCCTCTGGATAAAAATCATCAATCAAATCAAGACCGCTACGGCCAATTAAAAACTCTGTTTCACTCATCTTTTGCGGTATGGCCTTTATAATATCTAAAAAATAAACATAAAATCACTATGCCCGATATTCTACTACCAATTCTTGCCCTATTATCAGGTTTCGTACTTTTAATTTGGAGTGCTGACGAGTTCACTGAAAACGGCGCCAAAATTGCCAATATCTTCAAGGTTTCACCGCTTATTATTGGTTTACTTATCTTTGGCTTTGGTACCTCTGCCCCAGAAATGCTAGTCTCTGGCTTGGCAGCAATGAACGGCAATACCGGCCTTAGTATTGGCAACGCAATTGGCTCCAATATTTTCAATATCGCCTTGGTGCTTGGCATTAGCGCCATCATCGTCCCTATTAAAGTTCATGAAGATATTCTTAAAAAAGAGTGGGTGTTTTTAATGGTGGCAACCTTATGTGCCGGCTTACTATTATGGGATGGACGATTAGATGTAACAGATGGCCTAATTCTTTTAACTCTATTGATATTATTTTTAGCCTACACACTTAGAGAGGCTAAAAAAAATACTCATCATGAATTTGATAACCTTGAGCAACCAATCGATAAAAGCCAAACCAAAAAAACTTGGATTATGCTTATTGTCGGCTTGATTGTGCTAGTTTCAAGTGCAAAATTAGTAGTTTGGGGTGGCGTTGAAGTAGCAAAAGCTTATGGCATTTCAGATCTAATTATTGGCCTTACCGTTGTTGCATTGGGTACTAGCCTGCCAGAGCTCGCTGTTTCTATTGCCAGTGTACTTAAGAAGCAATATGAAATGGTTGTGGGTAATGTTATCGGCTCCAACCTATTTAACACCATTGCAGTACTTGCCATTCCAGGTTTAATCCACCCTTCTGATGTACCAATAGAGGTACTCAATAGGGACTATCCAATTATGCTTTTGCTTACCGTGCTGCTATTTATCGTTTCTTATAAATTTGGCAAAAAACACGTTATTAATCGTTTTGAAGGTGTGGTGCTGGTCAGTGTATTTAGTCTTTACATGTGGCAGTTATTTTGAAGATTAGCTGTAATAATGAAACCCACACTAAAGACTTCGCTAAGTTACTAGCACACTGCACTAGTAATATTGATCATGCATTAGTTATTTACCTAGAAGGCGACCTAGGTGCAGGAAAATCCACACTAGCTCGTAGCTTTATTCAGACCTTTGGCTTTGATCGAGTTAAAAGCCCAACCTATGCTTTAGTTGAGAGTTATGTCAATGAGAAAATAAGCATTCATCATTTTGATTGTTATCGACTAAGCGATCCTGAAGAGCTAGAATACATCGGCATTCGTGAATACTCAGGTCCGGGACATATTCAGCTAATTGAATGGGCAGAACTAGGTCAAGGCGCTATTGAGCCGGCAGATATGGTAATAAATATAACAGGCATAGATGAGGCTAGAACGTTAGCAATTACCACTCACAGCAACACAGGCGAACTACTATTAGCATGCGTAAATTCATCACACTAGCGGTTGGATTATTACTATTAGGCGGTAGTTGCTACGCAGATAACAAAATAACTTTATATGACTTTCGATTTTGGAGCTCGCCGGAACGCACTCGAATTGTTATTGATACAGATCCCGGCGTTGACTTCTCAATCAAGCAAAATAAAGATCACTTTATTTTAAGCATCCGTCAATCAAAAATACTTCAAGATACCTATAAAAAACTTTTTTATAGTGATGATCGCATCTTAAAAACTCGCATAAAACGCAATAAATCAGGTTATCAACTTACCTTTAAGATTAACAACTCTTACCAAATAAAAAGCTACACATTACCGCCAAATAATAAATACAAACATCATCGACTGGTAGTTGATATTTACGACAAAGCTAGCAAAGCAATCGTTAGTAAAATTAAAAAACTAGCCAAGAAAAACACTCAATCTAAAATAATTTTAATTGATGCCGGACATGGTGGCGAAGATCCAGGGGCGATTGGACGTAAACACACACAAGAAAAACGTATCACCTTAAGTGTTGCCAAAAAATTAGCCAAAAAAATTAATAGGACTCGTGGCATGAAAGCAATATTAACCAGAAAAGGAGATTATTACGTTGACCTAACCAAGCGCATCCGAATTGCTCAAGCCAACAAAGCAACGCTATTTATCTCCATTCATGCAGATTCAGTGCTTAGCAGCAAAGCACGTGGCGCTTCAGTTTACACACTGTCAGGACATGGTGGCTCAACTAAATTTGCCCGACGTTTGGAACAAACTCAAAATACTGCTGATCAATTTGGTGTCAATCAGCACTCAACTAGTAGTAACAAACAATTAGATAAAATTCTTTGGGAGTTATCTAGAAAAGATCGTGATATTCAAAGTCAAAAACTTGGAAAAAACATCCTTGCTCAATTAAAAAAGATTGGACATTTGCATAAGAAAAAACCGCAAAAAGCAGGTTTTGTCGTTCTAAAAACCCCTGCCATTCCATCAGTACTAGTGGAGACTGCCTTTATTTCTAACCCACAAGAAGAACGACGACTAAATAACAGCAAAGAGCAAGATAAAATTGCCAATGCAATTTATCAAGGCATCTTAAGCTATTACAGATAGTTAATTATTGACTAAAAAAACAATCACAAGAGTGATAATATAATTTATATTTGATTGATTATGATTTAGACGGTGCGTGAGACTCTTCAGGTGGTATATAGCTAGGATCATTCGGATTCATGAACACAAAGCTGTAATCTTCTCCCACTTGGATTTGATCAAAATCTACCACCATTCCTTCTAGTAATACTTTTTGCGCATAGGCAATAACGTATTCAATACCATTTGATTCAAGATGAATATCACCATCATTGCGCTCATCAAAACCCATCATATATTGAAAGCCTTCTTCTGTTTGGTCAGCAGCAAATCGAATGGTTAGCCCTTGGTTTTCTGGATTGTGAGTTGATAAGGATATCTCTTCTGCAGCTTTTTTTGTAATTGTAATCATGTTGTTTTAGATTTAGTTTTAATGAAATCGACAAATTGCACCACCCACTGATTACCAGCAAGATTGCGCAGATGCGTATATGAGGCTAATAAATTATATTTAATAATGCCGTCACGCTTATTATCCACGCCTACACCACGCAAAACCTCAAAAGCATAACGTGTATTGGTATCAATATTTTCTAGCTTGGAATAATGAAATTCATGTGCCTTAATGCATTCAGATACGCCACTCCATGGATGGTTACCATTCGGCGCAAGCTGAACATAACCTCTGCCAATCGGCTTAGGTGTCATCCTGGTATCTGCATCAATCACACCAACCATTGGAAAACACCCATCTTTAGTAATGATTTGGCTAGTCAAATACATTAACCCGCCACACTCAGCATAGGTCGGTAGACCTTGTTCAATTTTGTTTTTTATATCAGACAGCAACAAAGTATTGCCACTTAACTTATCTAATTGCATTTCAGGAAAGCCGCCACCTATAAACAAACCGTCGCAATCAGGTAAATGTTGATCTTTAAGAGAGTCAAAATAAGTGACGTGCACACCTAATTGCTTGAATTGATCAAGGTCATCTTGATAATAAAAACCAAAACTGCTATCTTTAGCAATTGCCACTGTAAGTTTTGCATTTACAGTATTAATAATTTCTTTCTTAGCTTTTGGCTTAGGCGATTGCAGGGTTAGAATTTTATCAATATCAACCTGATCTGTAATAATGCGTGCTGCAGTATTGATAAATTGTTGTGATTGTGGGGTTTCGTTGGCAGGCATTAAACCTAAATGACGTTCATCAATAATTAATTCAGTAGATCGACGAATAGAACCAATTATATCAAGATCTGTGTAATGTTCAATTGCTTGAATTAATTTAGACTCATGCCGATCCCCGGCAACCTTATTAAGAATAACCCCTGCAATAACAACATCAGAGTCGAAATCTTGATAGCCTTTAACCAAGGGCGCCACTCCACGAGTAATGCCGGTAGAATCAACTACCATTATCACTGGTAGATTTAGTAGCTTTGCTAAATCAGCATTAGCATCACCACCGGTAACATTCATACCGTCATATAAGCCTTTATTACCTTCGATAAGGGATATATCTGCCAAGCTATCTTTTGAGCGGTAAAGCTCAATTATTTCAGCTTCAGACATATTGTAAAAATCAAGGTTATAGCAAGATTTATCGCTGGCTTGAGAGAGCCAAATTGGATCAATATAATCTGGGCCTTTTTTAAAAGGCTGAACAGTAAGATTTAGCTGGCTTATAGCGCCACAAATCCCCAGACTAACAACTGTTTTGCCTGAGGATTTGTGTGCTGCAGAAAGAAAAACGGACATTACGCGCCCTACTTTATTGCTGGCTTATTTTTTATGATGCGGATCAACAACATCATCTGCTAAGCTTTCTGGCAAAAATGGTAAGAATTTAACCAGGTAAGTAATTGCGATTATTGCTACTGCAACACCACCCAATCCTAACATAAGCTCTGGTAATGTAGGTGTATAACTAGCAATTGTGCCATATCCTTCTAAAATCTCCTTACCTGGGAAAAGCTCCATTGGATAAGCTTGACCACCAATAATGATTACATAAAGCTGGATTAAACCACCTAATATAATCAGAACAGAAGCTAAACCCAGCATAGAACGGTTGCCCTTAGTAGCTGGTGAGTATAGCAATGCTAATGGTACCAAGCTACCTAAGATGATTTGACCATACCAAAACAACTTAGTATAAATGCCACCATCTAACAAAATGAAGTTTTCAACGCCTGAATTTTCAGCTAAATACAAATTACCTAGATGGTAAACCGCAACAAAGTACAGTACAGCTGCAACAAACACACCTAGTAAATTACTTAAACGATTAACAGTGGCATCACCTAAAGGACGAGCAGTCCATTTATAACTCGCCATCAATACCAAGATAAAGAAAGCCAAACCAAAGGCAAATGACATAATCACAAACATAGGTGCCATAATCACAGCATCGTATGCTTGACGAGCTACCAGGAATCCAAAAATTGAACCAGTACCAGTGGTTAAGATTAAACGCCAAGTGAACGCAGCAATACCAACACTACGACTGTATTTGTTCATTCTACGCTCAAACATCATCCACAAATAAACACCAACGATAACAAAGAAGCCATTATATAAAATGATATTCCAAGCAAAAATTGAGTTAAAGTTATACTCAGTCATAGCAACAATCAAGCGATCAGGGCGACCCAAGTCTAGCACCAACACCATTAAACCACCAGCAAGCAATGCCAAGGCAACAAGACCTGACAAACGAGACAGAGGCTTATATACTTTTTTGTTAAATACTGAAGCAATAGAGGCGATATTTAAAGCGCCCGATGCTGCAACAATTAAAAATAAAGCAAAGACATGTGGCATACCCCAAACAATACGATTACTCATACCTGTGACATGGTGTCCATTATGTTCCATGAAATAAACACTACCCAATGCAGCTAAAATAAAAGCGCCTAAACCTGCAACTAATGCATAGAAACCTAGACTCTTACCTTGTGTTTGTTCGTAACGAATTATGCTCATAAACTTCTCTTAAATTCCACTATAGCGTACAGCTGTGTTTAAATTTAAATCTGCACGGATTTGAGTACTTTGAACTTTCTTTAATGTTTGATTAATCTTGCTACTTGAATCATAAAGATCACCAAAAATAACCGCATCACTATTCACACTTGCAACACAAGCAGGCTGTTCACCCTTGTCTACTTTGTGTACACACATGGTGCATGACTCAACAGTACCTTTGCCTCTAGGCATATGTTCTTTTTGATCTGTTAACTCTTCATGAACAAAAGATCTAGCTTCGTATGGACATGCCATCATGCAATAACGACAACCAATACAAAGATGCTTATCTACTAATACAATACCGTCTTCACGCTTCATTGAAGCGTTAGTAGGGCAAACATCGACACATGGTGGTTCTTCACAATGCTGACACATTAATGCAAGATTACTAATGCGGCCAGTAGCCGTATCTTTAACCTTTAATTTTTTGATCCAGCTGGCTTTTTGATCACCTGTTGAAAGTTTATCACTACCCCAACCATGCTCTTTTTGACAAGCACCTACCATACCATCAATATCTGTTTCAGTAAGGCGGTTAGTGTCAATTAACATACCCCAGCGTTTTTCATTAGTAACTGGATTCTCATTAGCATTAACAAAAGTTGTTAATGTAATACCAGTTGCTAAAGTTGCTACGCCTGCAGTTGTCGCTGTCGTCGTTTTAATAAAATCACGACGGTTAATAGTTTTTTCCATTATTTAGCTCCTTGTGCAGGGGTGGTTCGGTGACAGCTGAAACAATCCACACTTGTTGCAACTTTTTTATGGCAAGTTGAACAAAATTGACCTTCAGAATTCACAGGATGATAATCGTTAGAATTATCTTTTTTAGTTGCATGACAAGTTACACAACCCTTAAGAGAATATTCTTCAGTTCGAACACCCTCTCTTAGAGTTTTATCACGCTTATGATTCAAAAATTCTGGATGCATCTTACGAATCACTGAAATACTTTCATGATAAGTTTTTCCGGAATCTTTAATTGAGTGCGCTTCGTCACCCAGGCTATGAGTTTTTTGACCATGCGCAAAAGCACCAGTCATAATCAAACTAAAAAATAATATAATCCAACGATTCATAATCTCTCTCTTCACTAAGTTAAATCGAATTACTCACCTAGACCCATTTGGATATAGCCTGTAGGACATACGTCAGCACAAATATGACAACCAACACACTTATTGTAGTCTGTATCAACGTAACGACCTAAAGTAGCTTGATCTTTCTTAACCTTGAATACGGCATCTTGAGGACAGTACATCACACAGTTATCACATTCGAAACATAAGCCACAAGACATACAACGACCTGCTTCTGCTTGTACTTCTTCTTCAGAGTAACCAATTAAGCGCTCTTCAAAGTTGCCTAATACGTTATCAACATCAACCAATGTATGGTTACGTGCATTACGCTCTTCTTGATCGAAGTGACCTAGGAATAATTCTGTATGAGAAATAATTGATGCATAGGCACGGTCTTCATAGTTATGAATTGCATAGTCTGCTGTATCAGTAGCCTCACCCGCTTCGCCGCCTTTCTCATAATCTGCAGGAGAAAGATCCCACTCATCAAGTTTCTTAGCAAGATCAAAGTAATGTACGTCAACTTTACTACGAGCTCTTTGATTGTTACCAGAAAGGTAGTCACCAATACTCTCAGCTACGATGCCAGCTTGGCCAATCGCAGTTGTCAATAAGTGAGGACGAACAACGTCACCACATACAAAGAAGCCTGGCTTGTTAGGAACTTGGTAGTTCTTGTCAGCATCAATAAAGCCATACTCATTAAAGAATGATTCATCCATACCTTCTGCATCAACACCTTGACCAATTGCAGAAACAATTAATTCACACTCAATGTCAAACTCTGAACCTTCAATTGGTGTATTGCCGTCTTCTTCTAAACGCACAAAACGTAAGGCAGTTGCTCGGCCATCATCACCAGTAATAACTTTAACTGGGCTCAATTGACCTTGAATTTCTACACCTTCACGAGTTGCATCATCAATTTCTTCCTGTGCAGCAGGCATATCGTCAATAGTAGAACGCGTTGTTAGTAATACATCAGCACCTAAACGGCTTGAAGTATCTACAACATCATGTGCAGTATCATTAAAAATAATATGCTCAGGACGATCTTTTTCAGCAATATTTGTAATATTACCCAAACGACGTGCAACAGATACAACGTCAATTGATGTATCACCACCACCAATACAGATTACCTTGCCAGTAATATGCTGTAAACGACCTTGGTTGTACGCCTCAAGGAATGCAACACCAGAAACACAGTTACCTGCATCGCCACCTGGGATTGGCAAAGTACGACCAGTCATTGCACCAATGGCAAATAATACTGCATCATATTCTTTTTCTAATTCTTCAACAGTAACATCTACACCAACTTTAGTGTTCATTTTAGTTTCAACACCGGTAGCGATAATACGATCGATTTCGTAACTTAAGACATCACGTGGCACACGGTAATCTGGAATACCGTACATCATCATGCCACCTAACTGCTCGTACTTTTCAAAAACAGTTACAGCATGACCTTGACGACGCAGCTGTAATGCAGCAGCTAAACCACCACAACCACCACCAATAATAGCAACTTTTTTGCCAGTATCTTTAGCAGTAATATCAAATGAATAACCTTCTTTTTTAGCATTATCACCGATGAATTGCTCAACAGCATTGATACCAACTGTATCTTCAACTTCGTTACGGTTACAGCCATCTTCACAAGGAGCTGGACATACACGACCCATCACTGACGGGAACGGATTAGCATCAGTAGAACGCTTAAAAGCATACTCTTGCCAAGTCATGTCACCTGCAGGCTTTTCCACACCACGTACAATATCTAACCAACCACGAATATTGTGACCAGAAGGACAAGAGCCTTGGCATGGAGGAGTTTGAGTTACATAAGTAGGACATTTATGAGATGTATCTTCCTTGAAGATCATCTGATTCCATGGAACATTACTCTCGTCTTCATCTTTATAAAGTCTAAAAGTATGGTTTTCACCCTTAGTAGGTTTTCCGTAAGCATTCTTTTGCATAATAAATCTCCTTATTTTTATTCAGTTTCTACAACTTCCGCTTCATCTGCGTCGTTGATATCAGTTTGAGGCTTGTCCAAAATAATTGCTGCACTCACCAATTGGTGAACACTAACAATCATGTATGGATCAAAATCAAATTTAGGTAATACCTTGCTAAATTGCGATTTACAAATCGCACATATAGCGGCTAAAGTATTAACACCTTCGTTCTTTTCTACTTCTTTAAGCGCCTGCATTCTTGGCATAGCACCTTTAACACGAATCTCCATAAGATCATCAGTTAAAAGACCACCACCACCACCACAACAGAATGTTGACTCTTTAATAGTAGATCGTTCCATGTCGACGAAATTATTACAAACTGCTTTAATCACCTCTCGTGGAAGAATAAATTGACCGCCTTCAATACCACCCATGTTCGTTGCACGTGCAACATTACAAGAATCATGGAAAGTAACTGTACGGTCATCATTTTCTGACTTATCAAAGTTTAATTTACCTCTTTGAATTAAGTCGTGTGTATATTCAATAATATGTTGCGGCTGAGGATATCTATCATCCAGCTGCTTTTGTAATTTCATTGCATGCTCATCACTTGATTGAGCACCAGCGCCAACACCACTTAAGGTATTCCAGAAGCTATAAGCAACACGCCATGCATGGCCACATTCGCCAACCATAACACGCGATACTTCAAGATCAAGTGCTGCTTTACGAATTCTTAAAGATGCCTTGCGCATGATATCGTATGAACCAATAAACATACCAAAGTTCGCTCCTTCAGAAGCGTAAGAACTCATTGTCCAAGAAACACCGTCTTGATAGAAAACCTTACCATAACCAATTAAGCCGTCAATATGTGGCTCAGCAAAGAAATCAGCCGAAGGTGTGATCAATAAGATTTCAGCACCTTTTTGATCAAGTGGGTATTTAACAGGTGCACCGAAATCTTCTTCAACCTCTTCTTCCAGATCTAGCAAGGTATCTCTTAATGCAGGCTCAGGTAAACCAAGGTTATTACCAACAGTTAATGCTTTACCTAAAATTTGATTACAATATTTTTGACCAACACCAATTGTGTCTAATACTTCACGTGCAGCCATCGAAATTTCAGCAGTATCAATACCATACGGACAAAACACTGAACAACGACGACATTGTGAACACTGATGGAAATAGTTATACCAATCATCAATCATTTCATCATCTAAATCTTTAGCACCAACTAATTTAGGAAAATGCTTACCAGCAAATGTGAAATAACGACGATACACACTACGGAATAAATCTTGGCGTGCTACCGGCATATTTTTAGGATCAGAAGAACCAAGGAAGTAATGACACTTATCAGTACAAGCGCCACATTTAACACAAGAATCTAAAAAGACCTGAACAGAGCGGTATTTAGATTTAAGATCGCCCATTTTTTCAATGGCAACTTCCTTCCAGTTATCAACCTTTTCACCAGGAAATCCTAAAGGTGTCTGAAACTCTTCTACAGATTTAAACGGACCGTCACCATCCATAATCCCTGGGTTTAATTCTGGGATTTCAATGTATGTGGGTAATTTAGGGATATCAAATTCTTTAGCAGCCATCTTATTCGTCCTTACCTAATGTTTGATCAAGCCTTACAGCATGCTCTTTTTCTTGTTTTAATGCCCAAGGAGATATATGGCGTTTTTTACGTGCATTATCAACTTGGTTACGTGTTGGGCTAAAGAAAATTCCCGGCACATGTAATAATTTTGAAATTGGGAAGATTGCTAGCAATACAAATACCAAGAATAAATGCACCAAGAAGTGTGTTTCAGTTGGTAAATTAGCCCAATTAAAAGTTACTAGACCTGTGGCAAATTCCTTAACCATCATTACATCAGTATGGTTATTGGTGAATGTCATAACAACACCACTGACGCCAATAATAATCAGCATTAACAACATCAAGTAATCACTTGGGGCTGAAATATAACGAATGCGAGATACAAAGATACGACGCACTAACAAACCTGCCAAACCAATAACCATTGCAAAAGCAGCATACTTAAAAGGCTGAATTAACAAGAAAATTTCAGGCAAGTCACCTGGAATGAAGTAACGTAAATGACGAACTAAAACTAATAGCAAGCCAAAATGAAATAAGAATCCGAATAACCAGATCCATTTATTAGATCGGAAAAGACTTTCAAATAAAGTCACCTCTCTGATCATTCTGAAAACCACACCTGTTTGTGTTAATGGGGTTGGTGCAGTTGGAATTTTTAAAGGCGCAGGGGTAATTGAAAATTGATAAATTTTTCTACCCATGCCCACAATAAAAATAAATAGGGAAATGTAAAATAAAGCGGTAAAGATAATGCTTATAGTTGACATATTGCTCTCAAACTTAATGTTTAAAAAATAAAAAAACACCTGCAAAAATGCAGATGTTTTCTACTTAGAGGTATCTAATTAGATACAACCAGTTGGCTTTGGAAGACCAGCGAAACGACAACCTTGCTTACCAGGACCATAAGGGAATAAAGAGTAAAGGTACTTAGAGTTACCTTTGTCTTTACCCATTTTCTTAGCGATTGCTTTTGTAAGTACACGTACTGCAGGTGCAATTTGGTACTCTTCAAAATAATCACGTAAAAAATCAATAACGCCCCAATGCTCTTCAGTTAACTCAACTTCGTCATCTTTAGCCATTTGAATGCAAATATCTTTATTCCAATCTTTAAGGTCTACTAAGAAACCTTCTTCATCTACTTCAGCGCCACAAATCTGTGCCATAATCGTACTCCTATATAAAATTGATAGTTAAACCCAAGAAACCGCAGTTCCATGTTCAACAACTAGATCAACAAAGCCAGCATAATCAACTAATTTGATATTATCTGCTAGTTTTGAAGAAATTCCTCTCGCTTCAACATCACCCTGAAGTGCAAATACGCGGCCAGCAGCCGCAAGATCAGCAATCATTGATGATTTTGAATTATTCGCAGCGTTAATCACACCGTCTTCGATAAATAAAATAACGCTAGTATCGTCAATAATATTTACACAAGACTGTAATGAATTACGCTCGAAAGATGATTTATTTACTGTATGTAACATATTAAACCTCTATTAGAAACTTAAGCACACGTCTTGTTCAGACATGATCGCTTTAAGTTCTTCGTTAGTAACAACCTTAACAGAAGATTTTTCTGCCCAGTCATCATCCTCATCTTCATACACTAAAGGCATAAGATCAGATTCAGATAAGCCTCTTTCTTCTAAAGACTCTTTAGAAACATAAAGCTTATTGATATCGTAATCACCTAAAGCGTGGAAAGTTTTAGAAAAGTTTTTCATGCCAATGCCATCAGTATTTTGACCTTCAACGATTTGGTATACACCATCATCCATGAAAGCTAAAGATACGTCTTGTTCAAAAGCTGCAGCGATCAACACCACCTCTAATGATTCAATTGCATATACAGTGCCAAATGAAGATCGGCGATTTAAATACATAAATTTCTTTGTAGCCATCTTAATCTCCAAATACCACTAAACGATCACTTTGAATACCTGCTTCGATTAACTGACCTAAGCCAGAAATACGAAATGCAGGATGCAAGTTGTTACCTTCGATAGAGTTTTTGCTTGCTTCTGACTCGTCAAGCATACCTCGACGAAGTGCAGCTGCTACACAAACTACTAACTCAGGCTCACCATCAGCATCTTTAATATTTAAAGATGCCCAGTTATTAACAACATGACGATCATCTTGTGGTGGCAAAGTAAAACTAGACGCATTATTCACACCATCATGGTAGAAAAATACGCGCATAATTTCATGTCCGTTTTCAATCGCTGCTTTAGCGAATTGGAAAGCCGTATCAGACGCTTGGTGCTGATAAGGACCTTCGTTAACTTGAATTGCAAACTTCATATCAAATTAACCTTAGAAACGGATATGTGCAGAAGAGTTAAGCTCGTGACGTGCACCTTTCCAATCATTGATATGGAATTTAGTGAACGGTAGGCCTGTCTTCTGAAAGAATGCTGGCCAACCGATACGGTCAACCCACTCGCCAACTCTTTCCCAGTCGCGTGCATCTTCTTTATAAACACTTAAGATGTTCTTAACTACGGCGCCAACTTCCGGCCATCTAGGCGGGTTGTTAGGTAAGTTAGAAGCAACTAATTTATGGAATGAAGGCTTAGATCTCGCATTAGAGTTCTTACCACCGATCCATAAAGCAATCTTAGAGTTCTCAGGATCGTTAATCTGCATAGGAGGACATGGTGGGAAACATGCACCACAACAGATACATTTCTTCTCATCAACTTCCAATGTAGGCTTGCCGTTAACCATTGCAGGACGGATCGCAGCAACTGGACAACGAGCAACAACCGTAGGACGCTCACAAACCATTGATACTAAATCATGGTTAATCTTTGGCGGCTTAGTGTGCTGAATGTTTAATGCGATATCACCTTGACCACCACAGTTAATCTGACAACATGAAGTTGTCATATGTACACGGTTAGGCATCTCTTCACGAGTAAATTCTTCGTGCATTTCATCCATTAATGATTTAACAACACCTGACGCGTCAGTACCCGGGATGTCACAATGTAACCAACCTTGAGTATGTGAAATCATAGTAACTGATGGACCAGTACCACCCACTGGGAAGCCTGCTTCAGTTAAAGCTGATACTAATGCATCTACTTTAGAACCATCCGCAACCATAAATTCAACGTTTGAACGCATAGTGAAACGAACAAATCCGTCTGCAAATTCATCAGCAATATCTGCTAAATGCTTAATAGTGTAAACATCCATTTGACGAGCCGTACCACAACGAACTGTGTAAATTTCTTCATTGTTCTTTGAAGTATGACGTAATACGCCTGGACGAGGACGGTCATGGTATGCCCATTGGCCGTAATTACGGCGCATAGTTGGGTGCATGTATTGAATAGGATCTGGACAGCCAGATTCAATTGGCATTCTTGGTGCTTCAGCCATTTTTATCTCCTTAATGTATATAAATGGGTAAATTTAATTACCCGAAATTTTTTCTGTGTTTGAGTCTTAAGCGTTTGCTTCAGCTTTATTTTCGAACCATTTAACTGCTTCTTCGTCCCAATCATCCATACGAACGTATGAAGAAGTACGAGTAGAGTTAACCATGTTTGGATCAACATTGACTCCGATACCTTCTAAGAAGTTTACAACACCGATACGCTCAATCATTTCACCTGTACGTTCGTGCTCTAATGCATTCTCAGCGAAGAAGTCAACAACTTCACCGGCAAGATCTTCAATTGCTTCAAAGTCATCTGCAGTATCCATCTTCATGAATGGAATAATTACTGAACCGAATAAATCACCGATCTTCAATGTACGCTTACCACCCATAATGATCATTACACCCTTATCATCGCCAGTAGCTAAGATAGGCTCTACATCACCTTTAGCGATATATTTATGAGTCAATGGAGAAGTAACGTTCAAACAATGCATACACTTAACACAGTTCTTATTGTCAATTGTTAATGAAGTGTCTTCATTGATTGTCATTGCAGAAGTAGGACAACGAGAAGTAATGTTATCAACTACGTACTGAGTACCTTTGTCAGCAACCATTGCTTTCCATAGGTTCTGGTTGATTTTAATATCATCTCTCCAAGTACCGATAGTTGCAAAGTCAGCACGTTGTACTGTGTTCATACAGTCGTTTGCACAACCAGAAACTTTAAACTTCATTTTGTATGGTAATGCAGGTCTGTGCATGTCATCAAGGAAAGCGTTTACTAATGTACGTAATACTGCTTGCTCGTTAACGTTTGACATTTCACAACGTGAAGCACCAACACAAGACATACCTGTACGTACTGCTGGACCAGCACCACCTAAATCAAAACCGTAGTCATTGAATGTATTGAAAATTGTTTGAGTAGTCTCTTCAGTTGCACCTTGCAACATGATGTCACCTGATTGACCGTGGAATGCGATTAAACCAGAACCACCGTTGTCAGTAAACATATCACACATATCTCTAAGAAGAGTAGATGTGTAGTGCATGCCTGCTGGTGGTTGAATACGTAACGTGTGGAACTCACCTGCTGCAGGGAATTTGTAATTACCGTTATCGTCTTTTAATTCGTTAAAACGTGGAATGATACCGCCACCGTAACCGATTACACCAACTGTTCCACCTTTCCAGTAACCTTTTTTAGTTACGTAAGATGTCTCAAGTGTACCAAGTACGTCACGTGCCATGTCAGCACCTTCATGTGTATCGTTTGCTAATCTCTTAAGACCTGTAACAAACGAAGGCCATGGACCATTTTCCAACTCATCTAGGTTGGGTGTGTTATATAGCTCTCTTGCCATTTTTATCTCTCCGATATATTTAATAAATCCTGAAAGTCAATCGCTTTTAGGATGTGAACGAAACAAATTATACTTAATTGCAAGTAAATATCACTATTTAATAGTGATATTATTGACTACCTCTTAGGGGGTATAGGTGACTCTATTGAACGGTAGGATTGAGCTGGTTGGTTTTTTTAACGTAAATATTCATCAACACGATTTGCAACGCCACGACCTTCGTCGATTGCCCAAACAACCAAAGATTGTCCGCGTCGACAATCACCTGCGGTAAAGATACCCGCTTGAGATGTTTGATATTGACCATAGTCGGCTTTGTAATTTCCGCGATCATCTAGATCGATGTTTGCGTCATCACTTAAATAATGCTCTGGTGAAACAAAGCCCATTGATAATAATACCAACTGTGAATTCCAGGTTTTTTCAGTACCTGTAATTTCAGTTAGTTGGCCGTTATTAATCTCTACGTTAATAGTGGTTAATCCAGTTAACTTGCCTTGATTATCTTTAATAAATGACTTAGTCATTAATTGATATTGTCTTGGGTCATTGCCAAACACTGATTGCGCTTCAGCATGGCCATAATCAACACGATAAATAAGCGGCCAAAGCGGCCATGGATTGTTGTCCGCACGATCAACTGGCGGCTGAGACATCAACTCAAAGTTAACAACTGATTTAGCACCCTGGCGAATGGCCGTACCAATACAATCTGTACCTGTATCGCCACCACCAATAACAATCACATCCTTACCTTTGGCAGATAATTCAGACTCATCAGCATGGCCCGTATCTAATAAACTTTTTGTATTTGAAGTTAAATACTTCATCGCCATATGCACGCCACTAGCATCACGATTTTCAACCGGCAAATCTCTAGCTTCACTCGCACCCGTGGTAAAAACAATCGCATCAAAATCTTTTTGCAATGCATCTGTAGTGATATCTATACCAACATTAACATTGGTACTAAATTCGATACCACTATCTTTCATTAAGTCAACTCGACGATCAATAACATCTTTGCCTAGTTTCATATTTGGAATGCCGTACATTAGCAAGCCGCCAACACGATCATCACGTTCAAATACAGTAACACCATGGCCTAACTTATTAAGCTCATCTGCTGCTGCCATACCTGCAGGACCAGAACCAATAATGGCAACTTTTTTGCCGGTTTTGTGTTCAACGGTATAAGGCTTAATCCAGCCTTCCTCAAAACCTTTATCAACAATCGCTTGCTCGATATTTTTAATCGTTACTGCAGGATCGCTAATGCCTAAAACACAAGAGCCTTCGCATGGAGCTGGGCAAACACGACCCGTAAATTCTGGGAAATTATTGGTTTTTAATAGTCGAGTTAATGCCTCTTGCCATTTATCGTTATAGACAAGATCATTCCACTCTGGAATCAAATTATTAATTGGACAGCCGTCACTCGATTGACAAAAAGGAACGCCACAATCCATGCATCGTGCGCCCTGTTGCTTTAGATGTGCTTCATCATGAGTGCCGGTAAAAATTTCACCATAGTCTTTAAGTCGCAATTCAACCGCACGATAATCTTCTGTTTTTCGATCAAATTCTTTAAAACCCGTAACTTTTCCCATCTCTCTAACGTCTAAAACTAAATCGCAACATTATACACCCCAACAGCCTATTAAAGAAAGTGCATAAAATGCTTTTAAGAAATTACTACAAAAAAAAAGATCAAATAGTTTGCTTGTTTAGCTAATCGATTGACTGTATAATTGCCCTTTTTTAGAAGCATATATTTAAAGGATAAGTTCAAATGAATTTAATTGACCAAATTGAAAACGAACAGTTAAGATCAGATATTCCAGATTTTTCTGCTGGTGACACTATTATTGTACAAGTAAAAGTACGTGAAGGCGATCGTGAAAGATTACAAGCATTCGAAGGCGTTGTAATTGCTAAGAAAAATCGTGGTATCGGTTCTGCATTCACCGTTAGAAAAATTTCACATGGTGAAGGCGTTGAAAGAGTTTTTCAAACGCATTCTAAGATGATTGATTCAGTTGAAGTTAAGCGTCGTGGTAAAGTTCGTCAAGCGAAGCTATACTACCTTCGTGAACTTACTGGTAAGAAAGCAAGAATTAAAGAGAAATTGGCTAAGAGATAATCTAGCAACATTTCTTTATAAATACCGGATGTTATCCGGTATTTTTTTGTCTAAAATTTAACCAATGGAAAATGAAGTTTTAATCAATCAATTTTTAGATCATTACTGGCTATCATCTGGATCTAGTAGCAACACACTTAGCGCCTATCGATCTGACCTTAGTCTATTTTCCAAGTGGTTAGACGGCTCATTACTCGATATAAGCGATGACACAATTACACAATATTTCACCCATCGACAAACAAAAACCAGTAGCGCAACACAAGCAAGAATCTTAACTTGTTTTAGAATTTTTTATCAGTATTTACTTAATCAAAAATTAATAACTAGCAACCCCACAGCCAAGCTCCACCATCCCAAGCAATCACAAAAATTACCGGTTTTTTTAAATATTGAGGAAGTCAACAACCTGCTTGATGCGCCAGATTCAAATAGCTTGTTTGGTATGCGAGATCGCGCCATGATGGAGCTACTTTATTCTTGTGGATTAAGGGTTAGTGAATTGATCAACCTTGACCTTCAACATCTAAATCTCAATGACGAATATATTCGTATTCTCGGTAAAGGTGGCAAGGAGCGATTACTACCAATGGGCGAGGTAGCAATCGACTATCTTAAAATTTACGAACAAAAGGCGCGTCCATATTTACTTAAAAAAGGCCAAACTAATGGATATTTTTTGAGCAATCGGGGTAGTAATATGAGCCGTCAAAATTTTTTCTATATTATCAAAGCCTATGCACTTAAGGCTGGCATTGACAAGCCTCTATCTCCCCACACTTTACGCCATGCTTTTGCTACTCACTTAGTACAACAAGGGGCCGATCTTCGTAGTGTGCAATTAATGCTAGGGCATAGTGATATTTCCACCACGCAAATTTATACCCATATTCAAAACGTACAGTTGAAATCTCAGCATGCAAAGCATCACCCACGCGGCTAGTCTTTAGCTAAAAAAAATAAGCCGATTTAGGAAATTTTGGAGAAAGTGAATTGGCTTTAGCCAAGAGAGGCTAGCCTGGAATAAATTTTGCTTTTAAAGTGGATTTTTATTTATTTTTAGTGCTTTATAAGGCAGAATTTTTTTAATTTTATAGCGGTGTACATACTAAGTACACGACTGTAAATTATACGATTCTAACAAAGAAAATACAAAAAATAATTACAAATACTGGACTTCTAAAATCTCATATTGTATATCACCAGCTGGCGCCTTAACAGTCACCTCATCACCCTCTTCATTACCCATCAATGCAGCGGCTATTGGAGAATGACATGAAATTTTATTAAGTGCAATATCAGCTTCATCTTCACCAACAATTTGATAAGTGATTTCACTATCATCTTCAAGATTCATCAAAGTAATGGTGGTGCCAAAAACACAGCGACCATTTTGAACAAGCTTGGCTACATCAATCACTTGCATGCGTGATAGCTTTGACTCTACTTCTTTAATACGACCTTCACAAAAGCTTTGCTCTTCTTTAGCAGCGTGATACTCAGCATTTTCTTTAAGATCACCATGGGCACGAGCTGTAGCGATATCCTCGACAATACGGGGACGTTCAACATCTTTAAGTTTTAGTAGTTCAGCTTCTAGTGCTTTAGCACCTAATACTGTCATTGGAATACTTTGCATCTTAATACCCTATTGGTTTAAAGATTGAATCGTTCTAACGGTAATCTGTTCATGAGTCTTTAAGCCATCAAGCATAGCAAAAGCTGCAGCAACGGTTGTAGTAAATGGCACCTTATGAACTAATGCCTGACAACGAATTGCAGCAGCATCCTCTACACCTTGAGTATCTTCGGTAGAGTTAATAATAAGATCGATCGCATCATTTTTAATCATGTCAACAATATGTGGTGATCCTTCAGATACCTTATTAACCATTTCACACTCTAAACCTGCTTCAATTAGTGTATTTCTATTACTACGAGTTGCCACTAAACTAAAGCCTTGTTTTGATAGTTTTTTACCCAAGTCAACTAAATCATTGCGATCTAATCGTCTTAGACTAACAAATACCGTACCACCCTCTGGCGCACGCGAACCCGCTGCTAATTGAGCTTTGTCAAAAGCTGAGGCAAAATCATCACCTACACCCATTACTTCACCAGTTGAGCGCATTTCAGGGCCTAAGATTGGATCTACACCTAAAAATTTATTAAACGGGAACACTGCCTCTTTGACGCTGTAATGTTTTGGAATAATTTCTTTGGTGAAATTAAGCTCTTTAAGTGTTTTTCCTGACATTACACGTGCTGCAATACTAGCCAATGGCGCACTAATTGCCTTTGAAACAAATGGCACAGTACGTGATGCACGAGGATTAACTTCAATTACGTAAATCTCACCATCTTGATACGCTAATTGCGTATTCATTAAGCCAACCACATTAAGCGCTTTAGCCATGGCAATAACTTGTGTTCGCATTTCATCTAGCACATCATCCGCTAAAGAATAAGGTGGCAATGAACATGCTGAATCACCCGAGTGAATTCCAGCCTGTTCAATGTGTTGCATAATACCGCCAATAACCACATCTTCACCATCACAAATTACATCAATATCAACTTCAATGGCATGATCTAAAAATGAGTCTAATAAGACTGGCGAATCATTCGATACCTGTACTGCTGTATGCATATAGTGATCCAACGAATCTTTGTCATATACGATCTCCATTGCACGACCACCCAATACATAAGATGGGCGAACTACTAACGGAAAACCAATTGCATCAGCAATATCTTGTGCCTGCTCTAATGAGCGCGCTGTGCCATTATGTGGCTGCTTTAAGTCTAACTCTTTAAGTAAGGTTGAAAAACGCTCACGGTCTTCAGCCAAATCAATTGCATCAGGGCTAGTACCAATAATATTTGCACCACTTTTTTCTAATGCTTCAGCAAGCTTTAATGGTGTTTGACCACCATAATGCACAATAACGCCATCTGGATTTTCAACATCAATCACTGCTAAAACATCTTCCAATGTTAATGGTTCAAAATATAAGCGATCTGAAATATCGTAATCTGTTGAAACGGTTTCTGGATTACAGTTAACCATGATTGTTTCATAGCCGTCTTCACGTAACGCCAAAGAAGCATGTACACAACAATAATCAAACTCAATACCTTGACCGATACGATTTGGTCCGCCACCCAAAATCATAATTTTTTTCTTGTCGGTTGGATTAGCTTCACACTGCTGCTGATAAGTTGAATATAAATAAGCAGTTTGCGTATCAAATTCTGCTGCACAACTGTCAACTCGTTTAAATACTGGCTTAATATTTAATACCTTGCGTCTCTCACGCACTGCAGACTCGTTACAATTACATAACTGTGCTAAACGCGCATCAGAAAAGCCTTTACGCTTAAGCGCAAACATGGCATCAGCATCAATATCTGAAATGTTGCTACCGTTGATTTGCATTTCATTTGAAACAATGTCTTCAATTTGCGCTAAGAACCATGGATCAACTTTAGACAAATCAAATACTTCATCTAAAGTCATACCCAATCTAAACGCATCAGCAAGATAAAAGATTCGTTCGCCACGTGCGGTAATACACTCAGAACGAATTTTATTTCGTGCATCATCTGCGTTTAAGTCAACAATTGGATCTAAACCAACTTTGTCCGTTTCTAGACCTCTTAAGGCTTTTTGTAGCGACTCTTGGAAAGTTGAACCCATCGCCATCACTTCGCCCACAGACTTCATTTGTGTGGTTAAACGATCATCAGCCTTTGGAAATTTTTCAAAGGCAAAACGAGGGATCTTTGTAACAACGTAATCAATACTTGGCTCGAATGAAGCTGGTGTTTTACCGCCAGTAATATCATTATCAAGCTCATCCAATGTGTAGCCAACTGCTAATTTTGCAGCTACTCTAGCAATCGGGAAGCCGGTTGCTTTTGATGCTAATGCTGATGAGCGAGAAACACGAGGATTCATCTCAATAATGGTTAAGCGTCCATTTTCAGGATTAACCGCAAACTGAACATTCGAGCCACCGGTGTCAACACCGATTTCTCGTAATACAGCCAATGAAGCGTTGCGCATCACTTGATACTCTTTATCCGTTAGAGTTTGTGCAGGTGCCACTGTAATAGAGTCGCCCGTATGTACGCCCATTGGATCAAAGTTTTCAATTGAACAAATGATAATGCAGTTATCTTTTGTGTCACGAACCACTTCCATCTCAAACTCTTTCCAGCCCAAGATTGATTCCTCTACTAATAATTCGTTAGTTGGCGAAAGGTCCAAGCCACGCTCACAAATTTCAATAAATTCTTCTTTATTAAAGGCAATACCACCACCAGAACCACCCATGGTGAATGATGGACGAATAACCGTTGGATAGCCAACCGTCTTTTGTACGGCAAATGCTTCTTCTAATGTGTGTGCAACGGCAGCTTTAGGCATGTCTAGGCCAATCTTAAGCATTGCTATACGGAATAAGTCACGATCTTCGGCCTTATCAATAGCTTCTTTTCTAGCGCCAATCATCTCAACACCATGCTTTTCTAGTACGCCGTGACGCTCTAAATCAAGTGCACAGTTAAGTGCAGTTTGACCACCCATTGTTGGTAATAATGCATCAGGCTTTTCAATTTCAATAATTTTTTCAACCGTGCGCCATTCAATCGGCTCAATGTAGGTTGCATCCGCCATCTGCGGATCAGTCATGATGGTAGCTGGATTGGAGTTAACCAAAATAACGCGAAAACCTTCTTCACGCAATGCTTTACAAGCTTGAGCGCCAGAATAATCAAACTCACAGGCTTGTCCAATCACAATCGGCCCAGCGCCGATAATTAAAATACTTTTTAGGTCTTGTCTTTTTGGCATGCTTCTTTAAATATTAATAAGGGTTAAAAGTCGTCATCGGTGACGGGCACATTGCCGTCATAAATGTCGTTGTTGCGCTTTTGTAAGTATGAAGAACGCATGGTAATATATGGATCATCAGACTGATCTAGAATATCTGTAATTGGCAACAGGTCAACACGCTTATCAACAACATTAATCACACTAACACCAACTTCATCAATCTCGCCAACCATATTTGCTGGTGATGTTAAATCTACATAAGCACCAATACCATCCCTAACTGTTGATGGGCCTAATAATGGCAACACAACATAAGGACCTTGCTCAACACCCCAAACTGCCATGGTTTGACCAAAATCTTCATCTTCTGTAATTAGCCCCATGTCAGAGGCTACGTCGAATAAACCGCCTAGGCCGATCGTAGTGTTGACCAAAATGCGCGCTAACGTCTCAGCGCTGTCAATTGGCTTAAACTGTAAAATTTGATTAGCTAATGTAGAGACATCAGCTAAATTTCCTAAAAAATTACCAATACCTTTTTGAGCAGTTTCAGGAATATTGTTTTTATAAGCTCTTGATACTGGCTCAAGAACGTTACTATCTAGCGACTCATTAAATTCATAAATTGAACGGTTAGTCTCTTCAAACGGATCAACCTCTTCAGCATTTACCGATAAATTAAAAGCTAAAAGTAGGCTTATTAACACTCGCTTAATCATGACATATCCTCAATGAAAGTATCAAATAAGCCACTTACATCGTGTGGACCTGGTGAGGCTTCTGGATGACCCTGAAAACTAAAGGCTTTTTTATCTTTAACGCGTACACCTTGAATGGTGTTATCAAACAAAGATCGGTGTGTCACTTCAAGGTTTTCAGGCATACTTCCTTCAGCCACTGCAAAACCATGATTTTGCGAAGTGATCATGACTTTCATCGTGTCTAAATCTTGAACAGGATGATTAGCACCATGATGTCCAAACTTCATTTTTTCAGTCTTAGCACCACTCGCGAGCGCTAATAATTGATGCCCCAAACAAATACCGAAAATTGGTATATTTTTTTCTAACAATACTTCAATATTAGCAATAGCGTAATCACACGGCTCAGGATCACCTGGGCCATTCGATAAAAACACACCATTTGGATTCATTGCTAGAACGTCATTAACTGGAGTTTGCGCATTAACCACGGTTAAATCACAACCACGATCTACTAGCATTCTTAAAATGTTCTTTTTAACACCGTAGTCATACACTACCACTTTAAATTTAGCATCTAATTTAGCAAATTCACCATTTTCCATGAAAAAAGATCCTTCACTAAAATCGTACTGCTCAGAAGTAGAAACTACTTTGGCTAAATCTACATTTTTTAATCCAGAAAATGACTGAGCCTTAGCGATTGCTGCCGCCTCATCAATATTATCACCTGCAACAATACAACCCTTAAGAGAGCCATTTTTACGTAAATGTCGCGTTAAGGCACGAGTATCAATATCACTAATTGCAACAATATTATTAACTTGCAAATACTCATCTAAAGGCATAGTATTGCGCCAATTGCTATGTAGCAATGGCAAATCACGAATAATTAAACCTGCTGCATAAACCTTAGAAGATTCTTCATCCACAACATTTGTGCCAGTGTTTCCAATGTGTGGATAAGTTAGTGCAACAATTTGTTGAGTGTATGAAGGGTCAGTTAGGATTTCTTGATATCCAGTCATTGAGGTATTAAAAACCACCTCACCGAGTGTTTCGCCAGTGCTACCAATGGATTTTCCATGGAAAATCGTTCCATCTTCCAACGCTAATATGGCTAATAAGGCAACTTGTGACACCGGACACTCCTAAATGAAAAACTTCGAGAATTTTACCATATTACCCCGTACTTCTGAGAAGCAAATAGATAAAACAACTATGTATAATCAATCTCAAAACAATAACGGAATGCAATCATGGAAATTACAGTAGACAATATCAAATGTGGTGGCTGCGCAGGCTCAATTACTAAAAAATTAACCAGCATCTTTGATACGGACAAAATTGATGTAAACATTGAACAAGGCGTTATCAGTATCGATCTTGATGACTCAAAGAAAGATGAATTGACCAAAGTTTTACTTGATTTAGGCTACCCAGAAATTGACTCTGTTCAAGGATTTGATTCAGCCAAAGCTAAGGCCAAATCATTTGTTTCTTGTGCTATTGGAAAAATGGACAAATGATTGTTGTTGTTAACGGCAAAGAATTAGCAATAAACAACGGCGCCAGTGCTGAGGACTTAATTAAGCAACTAGAATATCAACACCAGCGCATCGCCCTAGAGGTTAATGAAGCTATCATTCCAAAATCTAAGCACGGTGAATTTTTACTGAATGATGGCGATCAAATTGAAATTATTAAAGCTGTGGGTGGTGGTTAAACAAACCAAGCCTTAGGAATCTCATCAACACCTAGCGGCTTAACGCTAAATTTCTGAGCAACGCCTACAGTTAGCTTCACTTCTATATCCACGCTATCTTGCTCTCGACCTTGTGAATATCGAGCAAGAATTTTGGCAGCAATTTTAAGATCTTCTTGGTTAGGCTCACCATCAATCAAAGCAATTGGCCCATTACAACTTATTGGGTATAAGTTGGCATATTGATTACGATAGCCTTCTAAGAATTTAACTTCGCCCTCTTCTCTGGCAATGATCATTTTAAAGCGTGGATTTGGGCGAATATGACGTCCAACTTTCAACATCATTAAATCATCTAATTCATACTCACGATTGCCACGTGATTGCCACATATCGACCAATTTATCTGAATATTGCTTATCTGTTAAGAAGCAACAACCACCTGCAGGCGTCGCATAATCTTCAAAACCATATTTTTTTGCTAAAGCCATTTGTGGCTTACGAGTTCTTCCGGAAAAATCAAGTAACTTTTCACGATCGACCCAACCTTCTTTCTCTGCTTTAGTTTCCGGCAAATGTTTGGCACATAAAGGGCGTAATAGTAAATCATCTGCACCTGACTCAGCTTGTACAATTGGCATGGTTTCTTTGCGTTGAGACATTGGACGCTGACCCATTACTTCGCCAGTGATAATAAAGTCAAACTCGTGCTCTTCCATCCACTGTTTGGCTTTTTTCACCATGAAACCCTTACAGTCCAAACAAGGGTTCATGTTTTTACCGTAACCGTGTTTTGGATTCAACAACACATCACGATACTCTTCAATTACATCAATAATATGAAGCTTAATACCGAGCTGTTCAGCCACCCACAAGGCGTTATTACGCTTAGGCTTGTCGCTCTTTTGTTTGCGAATAGCGTGTGTATGACCCTCTACACAAAAACCGGTGAAGAAGTTAATACCCTCAACATGAATACCTTGGTCCAATAATAGTTTTGTACTTAATAGAGAGTCTAGACCTCCTGAAATAAGTGACACTGCTTTAATTTGTTTTTTATTTGTCATAATTTATTTTCTTTTACCGTTAACCCTACACCATTCATCTTTTTTCTCGACTTCAAGTGTTTCAAAATACTCACCATACGCCTCTAATACTATTGGTAATTGATCTTTTAAAATTCCAGACAAAGCAATTTCGCCACCTTGCTTAACCAGATTAGAAAAATGTTCGCACAAGCCTACCAAAGGATTTGCCAGAATATTTGCAATGAGTAAATCAACCTTATCAAGCTGACCCTCATCTTGCGTATGTATGACGCTAATTTGATCCTGACACTGATTAGCATTAATGTTATTTATAGTAGCAGTAACAGCCTGCGGATCATTATCTACTGCAACCACGCTCACTGCACCTAATTTTATTGCAGCAATGGCCAAAATT
>CAJVCJ010000081.1 GCA_910595855.1 Candidatus Thioglobus vulcanius
ATGCATGGCAATATTAAAGCACTTGAGTATGCAATTGATCTTGGGTTAACTCATTATGTGCCTGGTCATGGCCCATCGGGCGATGCTAACAATGCAGTTAAACCATTTTTGGATTACTTGATCATTATCAAAGAAGAAACTGCAAAAGGCTACGAAGAAGATTTGGCTGATTATGAAATCAAGCCATTTGCCGATAAGCGCTTAGCTGATTATCGTGATTGGCATGGCTATGATGCCCAATTGGGTAAGCATATTAACAAAATGTTGCTAGAGATTGAAGCGTTAGATATTTAAATATCTATCAATTTCAAACTAAAAATGACGGCCAATAGGTCGTCATTTTTTTTTGCTTAAGAAAAATCCTCACACACTATTTTTTAAAATGAAATTTTAGCAAGCTAAGATTATGTGGAAGCGCGAGAAATCTGGCAGCGAATATCACAGTCGCTGCTATCACTGCACTGATAGTAACGCCCACGCCATCATAAACTAGCGCAATAAAATCCAAAGACCTTAGTCATGAAGCTGTTGCGTATATTTTATAACGTAGAAGCGGTAAAAACCTAACCCTTGGAGTCGAAGAAGCCATCCATGTGAAGCTCTGTTAAGTCACTAAACCCGCCAATATGCTTACCATCAATTGTAAGTTGTGGCACCATACGTGCGCCATTGGTTACCTTAACAAACTCAGCCATAACGGCACGATCTTCGTCAATCATTTTTTGTTCAAAAGGCAGGTTCCACTTATTTAGTAATTCTTTGGTTTTAACGCAAATTGGGCAGGTGTTGGTTGAGTAAACGACGATATCCATACTAAGCCTTTAGCGCTTCAACGACTAGATCACCAATCTGACTAGTGCCAACAACGGTATCGCCTTCGTTAGCAATATCTGCAGTTCGGTAGCCTTGATCTAACACTGTATTAACCGCTGCATCAATTTTGTCAGCTAAGGCGATTTGATTAAGTGAATAGCGCAACATCATAGAAACAGACAAGATAGTTGCCAATGGATTGGCAATATCTTTACCTGCAATGTCTGGTGCAGAACCATGGATCGGCTCGTACATGCCAAAGCCATCTTTGTTTAATGAGGCTGATGGCAACATGCCAATAGACCCAGTTAGCATCGCTGCACAATCAGACAATACATCACCAAATAAATTTGAGGTTACCATGACGTCAAATTGCTTTGGCGCCTTAACCAATTGCATGGCTGCATTGTCCACATACATATGAGAAAGTTCAACATCTGGATAGTCTTTAGCCACCTCTTCCATTACTTCGCGCCATAATTCACATACTTCTAACACATTGGCCTTGTCGACTGAACAAACGCGATTGTTGCGCTTTTGTGCAATTTTGAATGCTGAATGGCCAATACGTCTGATCTCAGACTCGTAATAAGTGGCTGTATTAAAGCCGTAACGCTCGCCATTTTTTTGCTCAATGCCTCGTGGCTGTCCAAAATAAATACCGGCTACAAGCTCACGAACAATCATTAAGTCTAAGCCCGAAACAACTTCTTCTTTTAGTGTCGATGCTGCTGCCAATTGTGGATACAAAATAGCTGGACGCAAATTTGAGAAAAGATCCATTTCAGAGCGTAAGCCCAATAAACCACGTTCAGGACGAAGATCGCGCTCTAGCGTTTCCCACTGATAACCACCAACAGCGCCAAGTAAAATAGAATCACATTCACGTGCCGCATCTAATGTGGCTTGTGGCAGTGGTGAGCCAGTCTTGTCATAAGCAGTACCACCAATTAGGCCGTGCACTAACTCCATGTCTAAATTATCATTTTGATTAAGATGATCAATCACCTTTAATGCTTGATCGACAATTTCCTGACCAATACCATCACCTGGCAATATTAATACTTTAGACATGCTTATTCCTTTTGTTTAAATCTTAAAAAGAGATATTTTACTAGATTTCAACCATTTCAAATTGATCCTTAGTAACGCCACAATCAGGGCACACCCAATCTTCAGGTACGTCATCCCATTTTGTGCCTGGCTCAATGCCTTCTTTTGGTGAGCCAGCTGCTTCATCATAGATCCAACCACATACCATACATTTATATGTTTTCATTTTCTTAGTCCTTTAATTTCTTTCAATAAAAAAGGGAGCTATAAACTCCCTTTTGCAAACTGAACTTGCTACTTACAGATCATCGCCGTGCTTTGATAAGTAATCAGCCACGCCTTCTGGCGTATCTTTCATGCCTTCATCACCTTTGTTCCAGCCAGCAGGGCAAACTTCGCCATGCGTTGTGTGAAAATCAAGTGCATCAACCATACGTAACATTTCATCAACGTTACGACCTAATGGAAGATCGTTAACCACTTGATGACGAACAACAAAGTCTTCATCAATTAAGAACGATGCACGTAGTGCAATTCCTGCTGGATGAACAATGCCGTAAGCTTCCATGATTGAATGATTAACATCAGCTACTAATGGAAAATCAACTGCACCCAAGCCACCGTCATCTACTGACGTGTTACGCCATGCATTGTGAGTAAATTGTGAATCAACTGAAACACCAACCACTTCACAGCCTTTTTCAGCAAATTGCGCTACACGATGATGGTGCGCTAAAATTTCAGAAGGACAAACAAAAGTAAAGTCTAATGGATAGAAGAACAACATGATCTTCTTACCTTTAAGGCTAGATAATGAAAAATTATCAACAATAGTGCCATCCGCTAGGACTGCTGCTGAAGTAAAGTCTGGTGCCTCTTGAGTTACTAATACGCTCATTTTTATCTCCAAATTTTAATATTAAAAAAGATGATTATACAACGCCAACACTTAGTAAATCTTATAAAAAATAGGGGTTTATAGTTGACAAGGTGGAATATCCATCGATACTGACGTAAAATGCGCTTATGCTTAAAATCTACAACACACTTAGTAAACAAAAAGAAGTCTTTCATCCGATTGATCCTGACAAAATTGGTATTTATGTCTGTGGCATGACTGTCTATGATTATTGCCATATGGGACATGCGCGCGTGTTGGTAATGTTTGATGTCATTACTCGCCATTTACGTCGTAGCTTTCCTAAAGTTGAGTATGTGCGTAATATTACTGATATTGACGACAAAATCATTGCACGTGCGATTGAAAATAAAGAAGATATTTACAGCCTAACTAATCGGTTTATCGATGCTATGCATGAAGATGAGCGTGCACTAGGTGTGCTTGAGCCAGACATAGAGCCTCGCGCTACGGATGCAATGGATCAGATGTTTTATATGATCAAGTCATTAATTGAAAAAGGCATTGCCTATCAAGCCAAAAATGGTGATGTGTATTACTCAGTTCGCAAATTTGAAGGTTACGGCAAGCTTAGTGGTAAAAACCTAGATGATCTAGAAGCAGGCGCGAGAGTGGATGTTAACTCTGATAAAAAAGATCCGCTTGATTTTGTATTATGGAAGATGGCCAAAATAGATGAGCCTAGTTGGGAATCGCCTTGGGGCAATGGTCGACCGGGCTGGCACATTGAGTGTTCTGCCATGTCAACTCATCACCTGGGCAATCATTTTGATATTCACGGTGGTGGCATGGATTTATCATTCCCTCATCATGAAAATGAAATTGCCCAATCTGAAGGTGCTAACGGCTGTACGTTTGTAAACACTTGGATGCACGTTGGATTTGTTAATATTAACGATGAAAAAATGAGTAAATCTCTAAATAATTTTTTTACCATTCGTGGTGTTTTAGAAAATTATGACGGTGAGACTTTGCGCTATTTTATTATGAGCTCGCATTATCGCTCACCACTAAATTTTTCAGATGACAACCTTAACTTAGCCAAAACTTCATTGACGCGACTCTACACAGCCATTCGTGGCTTGAGTGCAAGCCATGCAGCAACAAACGAAGTATCTCAACGCTTTGATTTTGAAACCAAATTTAACGAAGCGCTAGATGATGATTTTAATACGCCAATCGCCCTAAGTATTTTATTCGAACTGGCAAAATTGATTAATTCTGAACGTGATAAAGACATTGATCAAACAAACGCTTTAGCACAACTGCTCATTAAGTTGGGTAGTTATATTGGTATTCTACAAATGGATGCAGACACTTTTCTTAAGCAAGGCGTGGATTTAGATGATGAAGCCATTGATGCAAAAATCAAACAGCGTGACGAAGCCAAAGCTGAAAAGAACTTTGCTTTGTCTGATCAGATACGTGACGAGCTAACTGAGCTTGGTATTGTTTTAGAGGATAGTTCAAATGGCACCAGCTGGCGTAGAAAATAACATCGACTGGGCATCTATTGATACCATCCTATTAGACATGGATGGCACCTTACTAGATCTTAATTTTGATTTACACTTTTGGATGGAATATTTACCTTTGGTGTATGCCAATAAACATAACCTCAGCCATCAACAATCTAAAGATAAAATTTATCCAATTTTGCGTGCTGAAGAAGGCAAGCTACATTGGTACTGCTTAGACTATTGGCAAAAGATATTTGAGTTGGATATTGTCAGACTCAAAGAAGATGTATCACATCTGATTCAAATACATCCATTTGTGCTGGAGTTCTTAACTCAAGCTAAACTACATAATAAGCGCATTTACTTGGTCACCAATGCTCATAGAAAAACTCTAAAACTAAAAATGCGTGTTACTAATTTAGAGCAATATTTTGATGGCATTATTTCCTCACATGATTACAACACTCCTAAAGAAGATCAAGCATTTTGGCAACAATTAACCACTGCTATCAATCTTGATAAACAAAAGAGTGTTTTCTTTGATGATTCAAAAGCGGTGCTTAATTCTGCTAAAGAGTTTGGCATTGGCACTATTGTTGCAATCAATAAGCCAAGCTCTAAGATTGATACAAAGCATGTTGAAGGGTTTGTTAATATTGAAACCTTTGAGCACATGTTGCCGGTCAAACCGCACGCATAAAAAAGCCCGCTCATAAAGCGGGCCCTTATCACTAACTAATAGTTGTGATTACTCACCACCAATGTCGGCCATTAATGCAAAACTCTTAACAAATGGTGTAGCCATGCTTGGGTTTTTGATCATTGCACCAAAATCGCCAGTCTCAAACTTCAGCTTACCCATTGTAACAGCCATGCCCATTGAAGCCATACCTAATGGCTTATCCAGCCATTTCATCCAGTTCTTTTTGTCAGCACGCATATCCCAGTCAACATTCTCACCATTGTAGTCACCTGCGCTAACGCACATGCCATTTTCAACAACAAAAACACCTGTTGGTGTGCCGTCGCCTTTATAGCCACAAGCAATAACTGAAGAAAAGTTAATTTCTGCTAGTTTGCCACTCACTTCATCAGAAGCATTCCAAGAATCTTTTAATTGATTCATCCACTCACTTGAAAATAATACTGCCATGTTAATCTCCTATTGATCGTATCTCAACAAAGTAATTTATGCCATTACTTTGCATCTTCTCCTCTCGTTTATTCATTTTTGAATGGTGATATTATGACCATAAATGAAGATCAAAATTACTTATTTTTTTATCAAAAAAAATTTCCTAGCGTATAATTTACAGCCATGAACTTTCCCATCAAAATTGGTATTCTTTCTGATACTCATGGCTTTATCCATGCGCAGATTATTAAGCTTATGGCCCAATGTGACTTTGTCATTCATGCTGGGGATATTATTGACGACGAAACTTTGTCGCTACTCAAGCCAAAACAACAATTAATCGCCATTCAGGGTAATAACGATAGCCACTTAACTCAGCTTAAAACAGTAGAAAAAATTGATTTACCAGGTGGTCTAATTTTCGTTGAGCATGGGCATCTGCATGGGCACAAACAGCCTTCACATGACTCTTTAAGAGATGCCTATCCTGAAGCCAAAATGATTGTCTATGGTCACACTCATAAACAAATCATTGAGCAGGATTCAACACCTTGGATTGTTAATCCAGGGGCTGGTGGCGTTGAGCGAAATCATGGTAGTTCAAAATGTTTAATTGTTGAGATTGAAGATAGCCAAGAGTGGAATATCTCCGCTCATAGCTTTAATTAAACACTTTTTATGAAAGTTGAGTTTTAACTCTTAGTGATATAGTCACCAAACATCGCAACCACTTTCTTAACCTCGTTTTTTGAGCCTAAGATCACTGGAACGCGGTCATGAATTCCTTTAGGATCTACATCTAAAATACACTGATGACCTGTAGAAGAAAGGCCGCCAGCCTGCTCTACAATCATAGACATCGGATTACCTTCATACATTAAGCGTAATTTACCAGCTTTCGAAGGATCGCGATTGTCATATGGGTACATAAAGATGCCGCCTCGAATCAGAATTCTGTGAACTTCTGCAACCATAGATGCCACCCAACGCATGTTATAGCGCTTGCCCAACGGACCCTCTTCGCCTTGTAAGCAGTGGTCAATATACTCTTTCATTTCTGGCTCCCAAAAACGTTGATTTGACATATTAATGGCAAATTCAGCCGTATCTTCGGTAATTTTTAATTGCTCTTGAGTTAGTACAAATTCGCCTACATTTGTATCTAGGGTAAATAAATTAACACCCTTTCCAGTCGTCATCACTAGCAATGTAGAAGGGCCATATAGCACATAGCCGGCAGCAACTTGGTTACGGCCAGATTGTAAAAATACCGCTTGATCATCGCCTGTTCGAGCATCTTTAGGCGCCTCTAAAATAGAAAAAATTGTTCCAACAGATAAATTTACATCGATATTTGAAGAGCCATCCAAAGGATCAAATGTAACTAAGTATCGTCCATCAGCATGTCCGGCGATTGTATAGTCTTCCTCCTCAGATCCGACACCCTTTACATATGGATTGGCACACAAAATATCTTTTAGCAAGTCATTAGATATAACGTCCAGCATTTTTTGCGTTTCGCCTTGAATGTTTTCGTCTTCCGTTGCGCCCAAAACACCCGCTAGCGCCCCCTGACCTAACTTGTAAGCAATATCCTTACAAGCAACCATGGTGTCTTTAATAACCAGCTCTAATTCTGCACACACGCCATCAGCTGACAATACTTGATCTAGTCTTTTCATTAGGAAACCTTTTAATATAATTTAAAAATACTCTAATATTATATCATTACTACCCCTAAAGTAATACAACAAATACCCACAAAAAAGAATTTATTGATGAGTTCTTATTACCTAAGAGATACATGTCGTTATCACCATAAAATAATGTGCCAAAAAAGTGTAGTCGGTATAATTGTTATTTTTTTTACAAGTAAATAGGAACAACCATGAAAAATGCTTTTTATGCACAATCAGGCGGTGTAACTGCAGTAATCAACTCTTCAGCATGTGGCGTTATTGAAACAGCTCGCAAATATCCAGACAAGATCGGTAAAGTATATGCTGGTCA
>CAJVCJ010000082.1 GCA_910595855.1 Candidatus Thioglobus vulcanius
AAACAACTTGGATAAATCCTCCTCGCTCATTAAACTTGGCGTACCACCACCAATAAATATTGAATAAATAGATCGCCCTTGTACATATGTCAAATCATTATCTAAGTCATCGAGTAGTGCATCGATATACCCTCGATTATCACTAAGCTCATGTGAATTGAAATCACAATATGGGCATTTTTTAACACACCAAGGATAGTGAATGTAAAGTGCTAGTGGCGGAAGCTCCAACATGCTAAATGGTCGATGCCTGTAATTCTAGCAACAATGCTTGCAATGCCTTGCCCCGATGAGAAATATCATTCTTTTGCTCTGGAGATAATTGTGCTGAGGCTTTTTTATGGGTTGGAACATAAAAAATAGGATCATAGCCAAAGCCATTTTCACCCGCCTTCTCTCGAAGAATTTCACCCTCCCATCCACGCTGAATAATAATTGGCGTTGGATCATTTGCATGCTCAACAAAAACAATAGCACACCAAAACCTAGCACTGCGCTGATCATCCGGAATATCAGACATCTCATCAAGAATTTTTTGGGTATTAGCTTCATCGTCACCATGAGTTCCTGCATATCTAGCAGAATAAATACCGGGCTCACCATTTAGAGCATCCACTACAATGCCTGAATCATCAGCCAACGCTGGTAGACCAGATTGCTCTGATGCATTGCGTGCTTTAATTAATGCATTTTCAACGAATGTTAGCCCAATTTCTGGCACCTCTTCAACATTCATATCGCTCATAGAAACAACCTCATAAACCCCTTGTAGCATGATGTTGAATTCTTTTATTTTTCCTTGGTTATTACTAGCAAGAATGATTTTTTTCATAATAAATAAGAGTATGGTCTCAGTGTATAATCGACTGAATATATATAAAATTTGGAGCACATTATGACTCAAGACGAAATGAAATTCGCCGTTGCACAAGAGGCACTTAAATACGTTGTTAAAGATACTATTATAGGCGTGGGCACAGGCTCTACCGCTAATTTTTTCATTGATGCGTTGGCCACTATGAAGGATGACATTAAAGGTGCAGTTGCTAGTTCAGTTGCAACGGCAGATCGCCTTGAAGGGCATGGCATTAAAGTGTTTGATCTTAATGAAGTAGAGGCAATTTCTGTATACATTGATGGTGCTGATGAATCTGATGATGGTCTAAACCTTATTAAGGGTGGTGGTGGCGCATTAACACGTGAAAAGATTGTTGCAGCAGTAGCAGATAAATTTGTCTGCATTGCAGATGAGTCAAAATTAGTTAGCATTATGGGTGATTTTCCACTACCTGTTGAAGTGATCCCAATGGCGGCTAATTACGTCATCCATCAAATTACACGTAGAATTGGTGGAACACCATTTATCAGAGAAAACTTTATCACTGATAATGGCAACTTGATTATCGATGTAGAAGGGTTAAAAATTACCGATGCAAAAACTATGGAAACAGAATTAGACAGTATTGTTGGCGTAGTAACAAATGGCTTGTTTGCCAATCGTAATGCCAATGTATTACTGTTAGGTACACCAAATGGTGTTAGAGTAGTTGGCGCTTAATTACTAAGGCAGCTTCTTGTATAAATCGATTAGATTTTCTAAGCGCTCAATCTTAACATTAATCACATCAAAAAGATCCTGTGAGCGTGTAGTAGCTTTAGCGCGCTCGTAACGACTAATACCTTTTTCAAGCCTACCTTGTAAAACTAACGCTTCGGCATTATGAATGTGTGCACGATCTAACTGTGCATTTTCAACATACAGCAAAGATAGCAACTTATGCGATTGATAAATACCACTATGTTGCTTCAAATAAGGTCTTAATAAGCGAATACCTTGTTGAATTTGTTTGTTATCCAAATATGCTTGCACCGCATAATATACAGCTGATTCACCCATTTCAGTATTTAAAAAATATTGTTGAGCTTGATCTAATTTGTCTAATTTTGAATAAATTCTACCTGCCAAAATATAGCTAGCATCTTGCACATTAAGCAACAATAACTGATCGACATAGCTTTTTGCAATTGTATATTTTTGCCCATCAAATGCCTCATAAGCCTGCATGTACAATGTAATGTCTTTTTCCTTCTCAAGCTTGATGCGCTTATACTGATGATAGTAAAGCCTTGCCTTAATAGTTGTATATTCAAATGAATCGTCTCGATACTCACCATTTAGCCTACTTGAACGTTGCATAGCATCTGAAATTCTATTAATGCTTAGCGGGTGTGAGCGTAAGAACTCCTGAGCGTTAACATCATCCTTTAATTTTTCGAAAAAATGCGCCATACCTTTAGGGTTAAAGCTTGATTTTTCCAACATTTTAGTGCCAATTCTATCTGCCTCCCACTCATGTTCACGCGTAAAGTTAATGCTTTGTTGGGCGGTACCCGCAACAGTAGAAGCTGCAATAGCTTGCGAGGCATTTGAATTATCAACTAGCGCCGCTGCCAACATGCCAGCCACCATAATATAAGTTTGCTTATCGGTTTTTTCGCCAAAACGAGCTAGATGATTTTGAGTGACGTGAGAGATTTCATGTGATAGTACGCCAGCCAATTCAGCTTCAGAATCTGAACTCAACAACATGCCAGTATGTACACCAATATAGCCGTATGATCCTGCAAAGGCATTAATACTATTATCATCAAGCATGAAAAATCCAAAATGTTTATTTGGGTTTTCACTGTACTTAGTTAGTTCAATGCCTAATAATTTTAGATAGACCTGAGTTTCCACATCAGTAACCACCCGATTTGTATTCCAGATAATTTGTAAAAATTCATTACCTTGTTTTTGCTCTTGCAAAGATTCAGTAAGCTGCAATTCAGGCACTTCCAATGCATTTGCATTAATACCAAAAAAGAACATTACCAATAATCGTTTAATCATAATGTCATTATATTTGACTCTTACCCTTCGTGCGACTAAAATAGGCAGACTTGTCTTATTAAAAGATAGAGTTAATTAATTAAATTCAAAATACAAAGGAGTCCACAATGGCTGACGAAACTTTAGATGCATCAGGCTTAAACTGCCCATTACCAATTTTAAAAACTAAGAAAGCATTATCAAAAATGGATGCAGGAAAAATCTTAGACGTAATTTCTACAGATGCTGGTTCAGTAAAAGACATTGAAGCTTTTTGTAACCAAACTGGTAACAAGCTTATCTCTACAACTGAAGATGGCGGAAAATACATCTTTACGATTGAAAGAGTAGTTTAATTCATAATCATTTTAGAGGAGAATAACGATGGCAGATCAAGACAACAATAAGATGACTATCATCGCCACTAAAGGTACTTTTGATTGGGCATTCCCCCCATTCATTATTGCCTCAACTGGTGTTGCTATGGATAAAGAAGTAACCATCTTCTTTACTTTTTACGGTTTAAATCTTTTATTAAAAGACACTTCTAAGCTTAGAGTTTCTCCAATTGGAAATCCTTCTATGCCAATGAAAATGCCTTTTGGCCCTAAGTGGTTACAAAAAATTGATTTCGGGCCTAAAATTCCAAATGTCTTATGGAATATTCCTGGTGCAGAGTCTTTAGTCACATGGTTGATGAAAAAAACTATGGCTAAACATGGTGTTGCTAAGATCGAAGAACTTCGCTCTATGTGTCAAGAATTTGATGTTAAGTTTATCGCTTGTGAAATGACAGTTGAATTATTCGGCTTTGATAAGGCAGACTTTATCGATGGTGTTGAATTTGCAGGTGCTGCATCATACTTTGATGAAGCCGCTACTGGTGATCACCACTTATACATGTAAAACCTTTTACTTGTATAAAAAAACCTCCGAAAGGAGGTTTTTTATTGTCTAATTTTTAACAAATCTAACTCCAGTCTAAACTTGGCCAACCTCGATCTTTAGCTATTTTTATTAGTGTGTCATCGCCATGAACAACCACCGGATGATCAACCAACTCCAACATTGGCAAATCATTATGAGAATCAGAATAAAAATATGATCCTGTCATGTCTTCTCCTGTTTGCTCAAGCCAGCGATCCAAGTGAGTTATTTTTCCTTTTTGAAAGCAAGGCTCACCCTCAACTTTGCCAGTAAATTTTCCATTTTTTACCTCAGGATTGGTGGCTAATAAATTTTCAATACCATAGCGCTTAACAATTGGCCCGGTCACAAAACTATTAGTGGCAGTAATCACTAAAATTGTATCGCCTTGCGCCTTATGCTTGTCAATAATAACTTGAGCCTTGGGTAATAAAATTTTCTCAATTTTTGCTTGCATAAAACGTTGATGCCATTCATCCAAGATAGTTCTGCTATTTAGAGACAAAGGCTCTAGGCAAAACTCCAAGTATTCATTGATATTGAGCTTTCCAAGAGCATACTGATCAAAGAAGTATTGATTTTTAATCTGATACGTATCTGCATCCACCGCACCAATTTCACTTAGAAATTCACCCCAAAGAAAATCACTATCGCCACCAATAAGTGTTTTATCTAAATCAAAAATTGCTAATGCCATAATTACGCCTCAATGCCTGTTAATATTTGTTCGATTTTATCCACTATACAAAAAACCTCTAAATCTTCTTTGTTAATGTAGCCTTGTTTTTCAAGCACTTTAAACCAAGTAATCATTGGCAGCCAAAATGCTTGGTCAAAAAGATAAATTTTAATACGTTTGTTTTTTCTAGTTTGTAGTAATGTTAACACTTCAAGAAGTTCATCAGCCGTACCAAAGCCACCAGGGAAAAATACACAAGCATCCGCGTATTTAATCAAGATGACTTTGCGAGTAAAAAAATGTTCAAACGTCAAACATTCATCCAAATACGGATTGGGATTTTGCTCTTTTGGGAGTGTTATATTTAAACCAATACTACTTGATTTACCTTCAAATGCGCCCCGATTAACTGCCTGCATAATGCCGGGGCCAGCACCTGTTAATACGTTAAAGCCTTTATTTGAAAGCGCCTTTCCAAGCTGATAAGCTTGATCTGCCAAAGGGTCATCTTGAGCAATCCTAGCTGAACCAAAAATACTGATATTGTTGCTAAATTTTTCCAATAGCTCTGTAGCATTGGCTAATTCTTTCTCAACAATATCAATCTTCATAGCTGTGCAAAAACACGCCCTGCTGCATCAATTGTTGCCTGAACATCTTCATCCGTATGTGCACTAGATAAAAACCCGGCTTCATATGCAGAAGGCGCCATATAAATACCCTCTGCTAGCATTAGGTGGTAGAATTTTTTAAAGCGCTCAACATCACATTGTGATGTTTCATTAAAGTTGGTCACAGAGGTAGAATCTGTAAAGAAAAGGCCAAACATGCCACCCACCACATTAGCTGTCATACCAATGTTATGCGCTTTTGCTTTGGCAAGAATTCCATCGGTTAGCACCTGTACTTTAGCATTAAGCTTGTTATAAAAATCTGCATCTGCGGACAATGCGCTTAACATTGCCAAGCCTGCTGACATAGACATTGGATT
>CAJVCJ010000083.1 GCA_910595855.1 Candidatus Thioglobus vulcanius
AAAATTGCAAAGAAGCTTAAGGTTTCGCCATGTAAGAAAAACGCCCAAATAACCCCGATAACAGAAAAAGGTATGGCACTTAAAATAAGTAGTGGCTGCGTATAAGAATTAAATAATAACACCAACAACAAGAAAATACCAAAAATTGCCATAACAAAGGCCTGCTTAAAACTGGCCATAGATTTCATAGTTTCTTTGGCGCCACCTTCTGAAATAGCACGCACAGATGGAAACTTTTCATCCAGGTTAAGTTGCAATAACGCTTCTTTCATCACCTCGCCAGTTGAGGTGATTTCATCGTCAATACTCGCACTTAACATGATTGACCTAAGGCCATTGTAATGGTTGAAATCTGGCTCGCCTATAATCTCACGAATACTTGAAAAATTAGACAATGGAATAACGCGGCCACTGCGATTAACCACTTTAAGGGAATTGATAAAGACTTCCGATTGCTGTGTATTACCTAAATAAAGTCGAAAATTAACATCATTCTGACCTTCTCTAATATTAGTAACATCAATGCCAGTAAAGGCGGCACGAAGATAACGATTAACGGTAGAAAAATCAATATTAAGGCGTGCCATTTTCTCAAAATCTAACTTTACTTCGATACGATCTTTGCCAGGATCATCGTCACGATTAATATTATCAACACCGGGTAAATCACTCAAAATTTTATCTAGTTTATCTGCAGCGCGTTTGTTTGCAGATTTATCTTGACTGATTAAATTAATCTCTATATCCTCGCCTTGAGGTGGGCCCGGACGATGCACTGAGAACTTTAATTTTTCAACACCTTTGATTGTGGATACTTGAGCTTTTAAAGCGCTTAAAATTATTTTAGAATCAGTATCACGCTGAGAACTCGGCACCAACTCAATAGTTAGCTTTGCCTTATGAGTAAAATACTTACCCACATCTGTTGTTACCGATATTAGCTCATCACCAACAATTCGGGTGATTAACGCTTCAACTTGGGTTGCCTTAGCTTCAGTATTTGCCAATGAAGAGCCAACTGGCATTGTCATGCGCGCATTGATTGTATCAACACCAACCGATGGGAATAATGCAAACTTCATTTGCGTACTAGCAAAGTACAGTGAAATTACCAAGATAATACTAAATATTGCCACCACCCAATATCGAATTTTTAATACTTTGGTTAAAAATTTCTCAAATTTTTCCTCAAAATACTCAAACCAATTATGTTTTTTTTGTTTCTCAGTTGAGCCTGCTAAATGCGCAGGCAATGCTAATGAAACCTCTAAAAATGACAGCGTTAAGGCAAAAATCACTACTAATGGAATAACATAAATGAATTTACCCATAGTACCACCCATGAGAAACATTGAAGAGAATGCTAATATGGTGGTTAAAATGGTTGTTACCACTGGCATAATCACGCGCTTAAAACCATCTACGGCCGACTTAAATTTGTTCTCACCTGTTTGCTTATAATGGTGAATGCTTTCCGCCACAATAATTGAATCATCCACCACAATACCAAGCACTAAAATCATTGCTGCTAATGACACTAGATTAATCGTTTCACCGGTAATGCCTAATAACGCAACTGTGCCTAGCAAGCTCACCGGCAAACTAACTGCCACCCAAAAAGCAGTTTTAAACGATAAAAATGCGCCCAATACAACCAAAACTAACAGTAGTCCAATTAGTCCATTATTAGTCACAATGTCTAATCGATTACGCACGTACTTAGACATATCAGATGAGTAGAAAATATCTATCTTACGATCATATTTATTAACCATTTTATCCATATGATCTTTAACCAAATCAACCGTGGTAATAACATCTGCTTGCGCTTGTTTTTTAATGCGTAGAATAAAGCCTTTTTTGCCATTTACACGTACGATTGATTTTTCTTCAACATTACCCGATTCAATCGTTGCAATATCTTTTAGCCTGACCACTAGACCTTCAAAGGTAGATTTCACAATAACATCGCTGACATCATCTGCTGCATCAAATTTAGATAAAACCACGATGGTTTTTTCCTGTTGCTGATGATGATTACTACCCACGGTATAACGCTGATTACGCTGAGTGATGGCGCTCATCACTTGAGGCAAGGATAGTTCATATTGATAAAGCTTTTCAGGGTTGATACGAATTTGAATCTCTTTGTCCAAATACCCTTGCTTACTAACCTCTGAAACGCCATCAATCAACTCAATTGAATTGGCAATGCTATCCACCACACTTCTCAATTTGGCATAATTTAACTGATCACTACCAATGCTGATTTTAATAATACTTTTACTGGACGTCTTGTGATCTGTGACACGTGGCAAATCAACCACTTCCTCTGGTAGTGATTTAATACGATTAACCGCATTACGAATTTCTTGTTTGAGTTCGGCAATATCACCCACATCCTGAGACAAGGTAACAACCACAGAAGAAACGCCTGCACGAGAGGTGGAAGTGAATTTCTCAATGCCTGAGATATTGCTCAGTTCATCTTCAACAGCGTTAGTAATGTTTTGCTCAACATCCTCAGGAGAGGCGCCCGGATAGGCAGTGACAATAGACATAACTTCAAAATCCACAACAGGAAATTGATCACGCTGAATGTTGTTCAAACTAAGTAGGCCGAGCGCAATCACACTAATGGTAAACACCAGTGCGAGTTTTTTCTGTCTGACTAAAAATTCAAGAATACTATTCATAGATAAATAGTATACCAAGGCTTAATATTTATTAAGCCTTGAAAAATTTAATACCTAGCTTTTGCTGTGTAAGTTTTAACACTACGTGCAACGAACTATGTTCGTTACAAAATAAAACTATTTAGCGCGTTTACGCTCAACCTCTTTAAGTAGGCGCTTGCGAATACGTGTGTTGTTAGGTGTTACTTCAACCAGCTCATCATCGTCAATAAACTCTAAAGCTTGCTCAAGATCAAGTTTAATTGCTGGCGTTAATGAAACCGCTTCATCCGTACCTGAGGCACGTACGTTAGTTAGCTGCTTACCTTTCATGACATTGATAACTAAATCTTTGTCACGTGCATGAATACCCACAACCATACCTTCGTAAACATCCGTGTTATGCTCAACAAAGAATTTACCACTCTTTTGTAGGTTGAAGATTGCGTAAGCAACTGCTTTTCCTTGATTCATTGAAATAAGCGAGCCATTTGAACGCTGACCAATATCACCTGGCTTTTGAGGCTTGTAAGCATCAAAAGTTGAGTTCATTAAGCCAGTACCATTAGTCGCTGTTAAAAATTCAGTTCTAAAGCCAATCAAGCCACGAGCAGGAATGTTAAATTCAAGCTTAACACGGCCATTACCATCAGGTTCCATGTTAGTTAGATCACCTTTACGCTCACCTAACTTCTCCATCACCGTACCTTGATGCTGAGATTCAACATCAATAGTTAAGTCTTCAAATGGTTCACAGGTAGCGCCATCAATTTCTTTTAAGATTACTTGTGGACGACCTACTGCTAATTCAAAACCTTCACGACGCATGGTTTCAATTAATACTGATAAATGCAATTCACCACGACCTGAAACCAAGAACTCTGACGGATCGTTAGTATTTTCAACACGAAGTGCTACGTTATAAATTAATTCTTTATCTAGACGGTCACGAATATTTCTTGACGTAATATACTTACCATCTTGACCAGCAAATGGAGAGTCATTCACTCTAAATGCCATAGATACTGTAGGCTCATCAACGCTTAACGGTGGTAGCGCTTCAATTGTTTCAGGATCACATAAAGTATCTGAAATTGAAATACCTTCAATACCTGTAACAGCAACAATATTACCCGCTTCAGCTGAATTAGTCTCAACCTTATCAAGACCTAAGAAACCTTCTAGATTAGCAATTTTAGCTTTCTTCTCAACGCCATCAGCACCTACAACAATAACTTGTTGGTTCTTTTTAATCGTACCACGAGTGATACGGCCAATACCGATTGCACCGACGAATGATGAGTAATCAAGCGCTGTAATTTGCATTTGCAATGGCGCTTCAATATCAACTTCTGGTGCAGCTACATGCTTAACAATAGTTTCAAACATTGGCAACATATCACCTTCACGAACATCATCTTCTAATGAAGCGTAACCATTAATACTTGATGAGTAAATAATAGGAAAATCTAGTTGCTCGTCAGTCGCACCTAATGAATCGAATAAATCAAACACTTGATCAATTACCCAATCAGGACGTGCCGCGTCTTTGTCAATCTTGTTAACTACAACAATTGGATTAAGGCCTTGATCAAAAGCTTTTTTAGTTACAAAACGCGTTTGCGGCATTGGACCTTCTTGTGCATCAACTAACAATAATACTGAATCAACCATAGAAAGTACGCGCTCTACTTCTCCACCGAAGTCGGCGTGTCCTGGAGTGTCTACGATGTTAATGTGATAATCACCCCATTTAATCGCTGTATTCTTTGAAGAAATAGTAATACCACGCTCTTTTTCAAGATCATTCGAATCCATCATACGATCAGAAGACTCAAAACGCTCGTCCAATGTGTCTGATTGCTCCAATAATTTATCAACTAGGGTAGTTTTACCGTGGTCAACGTGAGCAATAATGGCGATGTTTCTAAGTTTAGTATTCATGCGTTTGAGGATAATTCGAAAAAGACACTATTATCCCCTAACTCTCCTATAATATTATGATTTATTAATGTGAATCAATCACTTAAGACTTATGGGTAAAAATAGTTCTTCAGGTCGTTGGATGAGTGAACATCTTAGCGACGAATATGTAAAAAAAGCTCAAAAAGAAGGTTACCGCTCTCGTGCTGTTTATAAACTTACTGAGATTATTGAAAAAGATAAGTTTATTAAATCGGGTGATCGAGTGCTTGATTTAGGTGCTGCACCTGGCGGATGGAGCCAAGTTGCCATTAAACTTGTCGGCAAAAAAGGGCAAGTTATTGCCAGTGATATTCTTGATATTGAGCCTATAGATAATGTCGATTTTTTATGTGGTGATTTCACCCAAGATTCAGTTTATGAGGAGTTACTTGAGCTAACTACAGGTAAAAAAATTGACGTCGTGCTTAGCGATATGGCGCCAAATATGAGTGGCCAGTTATCTGTTGACATTCCAAAATCTATGTATTTGTGTGAGCTGGCTCTTGATATGGCTGTCAAAACCCTCAGTGCTAACGGTACTTTTTTCATTAAAGTATTTCAAGGCGTAGGATTTGACGAATATGTAAAGACTTGTCGAGCCTCCTTTAAAAAGGTAATCATTCGCAAACCAAAAGCATCAAGGGCTCGTTCTAAAGAAGTATATTTATTAGCTATTGGTTTAAAATAGTCGAATGAAAAATTTTAATGATATTCGCACATTACTTAAAGACGATCTAGAAAAAACAGACTTACTGCTGACAACTCGTCTTAGCTCTAATGTTGCGCTTATCAATCAAATGAGTAGTTATATTATTGGTGCTGGCGGTAAACGTTTGCGTCCGCTTCTAGTGCTTTTATGTGCGCGCGCTACCGATTATCAAGGTGAACACCATCGCTTAATGGCTGTGGTCATTGAACTAATCCACACTGCTACGCTACTACATGATGACATTGTCGATGAATCGGCCACACGTCGCGGCCAAGATACAGCTAATGAAGTGTGGGGCAATGCAGCGAGCGTCTTGGTGGGTGATTTTTTATACTCTAGATCATTTGAGATGATGGTCGAGCCTGGCTCCATGCGTATCATGAAAATTCTATCTAAAGCTACCAACAACATTGCTGAGGGTGAAGTGCTGCAACTACTTAATTGTCAAAATTCTGAGCTTACTGAAGATCAATACTATCAAGTTATTGAGCGTAAAACTGCAGTTTTGTTCCAGGCTGCCACACAAATTGGTGGAATTTTGTCTGAAGTAGATGATATTCAAGAGCAAGCATTAAAAAAATATGGCCTGCATTTAGGCAATGCATTTCAAATTATTGATGATGTATTGGATTACGAATCAGACTTTGAATCCATGGGTAAAGAAGTTGGCGATGACCTTTCAGAAGGCAAGACCACGCTACCTATGATTTTTGCCCTGGCAAATACAACAGGTGCCGATAATCAGCTATTGAAAAATGCTATTAACAATGCAGATAATAGCAAAATCACACAAGTAATTAAAATTCTACAATCTGTAGATGCATTTGGATACACTCGCGAGCAGGCAAAAAAATCTGCCGAATTAGCCAAAGATGCTCTAGTTGATATCCCATCATCAGCCTACAAAGATGCACTGATTTTATTGTGCAGTCTGTCACTTCAACGAAAATCATAGTGTTATCGGACGAGCTTAAAGCTCAAATTAGAGATTCTTTTATTGCGTTAAAGTCTGACATGAAAGACTTCAACGTGCGCCCTTCGCAGAATAAAATGATCGCTGAGATTTCCAAAACTCTGTGTGGCGAATACCAAGACTCCAATCAAATTTTATGTGTCGAAGCGCCCACAGGCACCGGAAAGACCTTTGCTTATTTACTCAGCGCCATTCCTATTGCTAAGGCGAATAAAAAGAAGCTTGTAGTCTCTAGTGCAAATGTTGCCTTGCAAGAGCAGCTATTATTTAAAGATATTCCTGAAGCACAAAAATATTGCCAAGTTGACTTTGAATATGCGCTAGTAAAGGGTAGGTCGCGTTATGTGTGTATTCGAAATTTAATCAACCTATGCGAGGACAATGCCTCTGATAACACTCTGTTTGATAGCGCCTTGTTATTTGATGAGCCACCTGGAAAGTATCAGTTAGAAGAAATGGCTGAATTACTTGAAGATTATTCAGCCAAAAAATGGAATGGTGAAATTGATGATTTAATGCGTGCACCTGGCCACGATATTTGGCAAAAAATTAATTGTAATCGGTTTACTTGTACGGCTAAAAGCTGTGAATTCTATCAAGACTGTGCTTTTTTCACTGCACGAAAAAAAATTACCAAAGCTGATGTCATTATTGCTAACCATGATTTGGTTTTAGCTGATCTTGCCACTGGCAACACAATATTACCAAATGTAGATGAATCAATTTTTATCTTTGATGAGGCACACCATTTAAGCTCAAAAGCATTGTCACATTTTTCACTAACAACCGGCACTGAGTTTATTAAAACCACTGTTCGTCAAGCAAAAGGTATCGGCGACCAAATGTGTAAAATTAGTGGCCAAGATGCGGCTGATGTCGATATCAAACAAGTAGATAATTACACTGCTGACTTAAGCACTTTACTCAAAACATTAGAATTTGACGAAGATATTTATCTATTTGAGCAAGGTCAAGTTGATGAGTCAATTAAAGAAATAGCTAAAAATCTGTTTATTTCCGTTGCCGACATTCAACATAAATTCTCAATTTTAAAAGAGTCTTGGACAGATTATCTAAAAATTAAGGTAATCGATAAATCGATTGTTGATCCTATTAATAATGCCAGCGGAGAATGTGAGCAGCACCTGCTTAGTATTGTTGAATTGCTATCTTCTTTTTTAGCCAGTGATGATAATACCAAATCACCTCACTCTCGCTGGATAGAAAAAAATACCCTTGCTAGTAAAAAAACCAATTATCTTTTAAATAGTGCGCAAACAGATATATCTACCAATCTGAACTCACTAATTTGGTCAAAAGCTTCAGGGGTCATACTCACATCTGCAACACTATCCTCATTAGGTAGCTTTGATCGACTTAACAAGCAACTAGGATTAAAAAAATCTGAAAACCAGTATCTACGCCTACCTTCACCTTTTACATTTGATCAGGTTGATTTTATTATTGCTAAGTTTAAAGCCAACCCAACTCAAGTATATGATCACACCAAAGAGGTGGGGGTTCAATTACTCAAACGCCTAGATACAACCAAAGGCTCTTTGGTATTATTTGCCTCAAATAAGCAAATGCAGATGGTGGCTGATACGGTTGAGAACAAATTGGATTGCACGCTATTTGTACAGGGTGAATACCCGAAAAAGACCATTTTAGAAAAGCATTCTGAATTACGCAAACAAGGCCAGGGGAGTGTTATTTTTGGGCTTGATAGTTTTGCTGAAGGTGTGGATCTTAAGGGTGACAATCTAACCCATGTAGTCATTGTAAAACTACGTTTCAGTGTGCCCACTTCACCGATTGATAAAACATTAGCTGATTATCTACAATCTCAAAATCGTAATCCATTTATGGAAATCTCATTGCCAGATGCGTCCTTACGCCTTATCCAGGCTTGCGGTCGACTCATTCGGACCGAAACTGACACCGGAAAAATTACAATTTTTGACAATCGCCTAACCACTAAATTCTATGGCAAACAACTATTAGCCGCCCTACCTAATTACAATATTGTTGTTGAGTGATAAAGCTTTAAAAACTAAAATTTAGCAAATAATGAGAATGACGTTTTTTGATTAAAAGCGCCAAAAGGCTTTATGCAATAATGCCATTAGCGTTAGAATTTCTAGTCGCCCCAATAGCATAGAAAAGCTCAAAATCCATTTAGCACTTTCACTAATCGCACCATAATTTTCAGCCACATCGCCTAATCCTGGTCCAAGATTATTAATGCTTGCAGCTGTTGCAGAAAAAGCTGTCACTTGATCCATTCCAGTAAACATTAATGCCACCATGATAAAGATAAAGGCAATCACATATAGTGAGAAAAAACCCCAAACAGAAATCAGTGTACTTTCGCCAACACTACGCTGATTGAGTTTAATATTAATCTGTGCATTGGGATGAATAAACTTCTTGATTTCTTTCATGGCCAGTTTAAACATTAATAGCATTCTAACCACTTTAATTCCGCCACCTGTTGAGCCGGCACATGCGCCAATAAAACTAGAAAAAATAAGCAAAACTGGCAAAATCAATGGCCATAATGAGAAGTTAGTTGAGGCAAACCCTGTAGTGGTTGCTATAGATACGCTTTGAAAAACACCATAACGCAAAGCTTCTGGCGTTGTTTGATAATGACCACTATTTAATAAATACAGTGTAACTAGCACGATCAATACACTTAGCATTAATAAATACGTTTGAAATTCAGAATCTTTAAAAAAGGCTAATACATTTTTCTTACGCCATACAAAAAAGTGCAGTGAAAAATTAATACCTGCTAAAAACATAAACACCACAGCAACCGATTCAATGGCAATATTATCAAAATAACCAATGGATAAATCATGCGTAGAAAAACCACCAATGGCAACTGTTGAATAGCTATGCCCAATGGCATCAAAAATATCCATACCTGCAAGATAATAAGCCACTGCACATATCACAGTAAAGCTTAAATAGATTTTCCAAAGTGCTTTAGCCGTCTGCGTTAATTTTGGCGTTAGACGATCTTTAGCAATGCCGCTAGACTCAGCATGGTAGAGCTCCATACCACCAACACCAAGCATTGGCAAGATAGCCACTGCCAATACAATAATACCCATGCCGCCAAGCCATTGCAGTTGTTGGCGATAGTACAAAATTGCCATTGGTAAGTCATCTAGGCCCGATAAGATGGTTGCACCTGTTGTAGTAAGGCCAGACATTGATTCAAAAAAAGCATCTGAAAAAGACATTCTTAAGGATTCTGAGAGCAGGAATGGTATGGTTGCAAATAAAGATAAAACAAACCAAAAGCTTACCACAACTAGAATACCCTCTCTAATTCTGAAATCTTTAGTGGATTTTCTAAAAGGTAGATACAATAATAAGCCACTTACAAAAGTAAGTGCAAATGCCACTGCAAAAGAAGACGCTTCTTGTTGCTGATAGATAGCATCAACCACAATTGGTGGCAATTGCGTCAAACTAAATACCATTAGCAATAAGCCAATGGTTTTGAATACAATACTAAACTGCATATTTCTTCCTAATTAAGTCTAACTTTAATCAAAACGACCTTCAAACAATTTTTCCACTTCATGAATTTTATTCACATCAGTTAACACGAGCAATACATGGTCGCCTTCTTCAATTATGAGCACTCTTGAGCCCATAATTACTTTGTTGTTACGCACAATTGAACCAACCACTACACCATCTGGTAAGTTAATTTCTCCAATACTTCTGCCTACAACATCTGAATGATCCTTGTCACCATGTACAATCAGCTCAATTGCTTCTGATTTTCCTTGGCGTAGCGAATGCACCATCATCGTATCACCTTTTCTAATGTGCGCCAAAATACCACTGGTGGTGATCTGGTCAGGTGAAATGACCATATCTACATCATCACTTTGCTCAGCCAAGTCTTCATAAACATTACGCTTTACTAAAGCAATGGTTTTATGTGCGCCTAGACGTTTTGCCAAAATAGAAACGATAACATTGATTTCATCCGAATCAGTTAGTGCTAAAAATAAATCTGTATTCTCAATACCCTCTTCTAACAACAACTCCTCATCAGATGCATTGCCACGCAACACCAGTACATCTTCAAGCTCATCTGCAAGCTCCTTAACTCGTTCTTTGCTTTGTTCAATAATTCGAACACGATGGTTTTTCTCTAAGTGCTTGGCCAAATTAAGACCAATACGACCACCACCAGCAATAATAATATTTCTATAGGCCTTATCAAGTCGTCTAAATTCTTTTAATACTTTAGATACACTTTCTTTTTTGGTCACAAAGTAAACACGATCACCATCTTTGATCACTGTATCGCCATAAGCAGGAATCGCCTGGCCATTGCGATATAAACTAACAATACGCATATCAATATTGGGCAGGTGCTTGGGCAGCTCTTTAATAGAATGCCCTACAATCGGTGTACCTGCATAAGCCTTGGTTTCAACCAATTGCACCAAGCCATTTTCAAATTCAAATACTTGCTCAGCACCTGGCTCTTCGACCACACGTTTAATATAGTTTGTGACCAACCCTTCGGGAGTAATAATAAAATCAATTGGGATAGCATCATTTGAAAACAACTCTTTACGATGAAGATATTCTGCTGTGCGCACACGGGCAATTTTTTTATCTACCTGATACAGTGTGTGAGCCATTTGACAAGCAAGCATGTTACCTTCATCAGAACGAGTGACTGCAATCACCATATCCATATTTCTAATGTCCGCCTCTTCCAAAATATTTGGATAAGAGGCAAAGCCACAAACAGTTTTTATATCTAAATGACGCTGAAGATCGAGTAGATTTATCTCTTCTTTATCAATAATGGTAATGTCATTATCATTATCTTCACTTAAATATTTAGCCAATGTTGCACCAACTTGACCCGCACCCAAAATTAAAATTTTCATTTTTAAGCCTTGTTTTTATCGATCCCTAGATCTTTAAGTTTACGATATAAAGTCGTACGCTCTAATCCTGCTTTAGTCGCTACTGCAGCAATATTATGATTATTCTCCTGCAAGTGATGATTGAAATATTCTTTTTCAAATATGTTTCTAGCCACTTTTAACGGCGCATCAAAATCAATACCTGTGATTGAGTTTCTACTGGTTTTGAGTGCTTGATGGGATAAAAATTTACGCACTAATGGCAAAATATCATGCAATGGTTTTTTTAAGAAATCAACCGCACCTAGCTTGATCGCCTTTACCACATCTTGATGCTCTGCATGACCAGACATCATTACAATGGGTGTTGAAAATCCTTGTTCAATCCACTCTTCTAACAATGACATGCCGTCTTGACCTGGCATCCAAACATCCATCATCACCAAATCAAACGTTTGAGTTTGAATCATACTTTTAGCCTCTTGCGCATTAGCTGCCAAACTCACCTGATAATTCACATCCTCTAAGGTATCCATCATCGTTTCTGAATTGATACTTTCATCATCAATGATAAGAATTTTTCCGATTATATTTGTACTGTCCATTACTTTCCCCTCTTTATACTTGATGATTAAATTCAATTGTAACTCTAGCACCATGTGGCTTGACGTTAGATGCAAATATACGCGCATCATGCTGTTCAACAATATTTTGCACAATGGCCATACCTAGTCCACTACCTTTAACTTTGGTAGTAACATAAGGCTCAAACACTCGATCTAATACATCCTTATTAAAGCCTTCACCATTATCAGTAATACTCAAACGCACGAGACCTTGATCAGCTAAATATTCAGTCACAATATTAACGTTAATATTGCCCTCTTCAGAAGATTCGGCTGAATTTTTAAGCAGATTGATTAACACTCTTGATAGGTTAATTGGATCAAGCAGCAACTCTGGAATATCACTAGCCAGATCATAGTCAATTTTTAAGTTTTGTTGCGCATCATACAAAGAAATTGACTGACTAACGATGCTATTCAGATTACTTGGTTTTCGTTCAATTTGCGGGGTGTTTGCATAGTCTGCAAAAGCACTCACCATCAGATCCATGGATTTCACTTGGTTAATAATGGTATTGGTGGTTTTATCAATAACTTCTAAATCTCGATCTTGCAATGAATCCATAAAGCGATTACGCAGACGTTGTGCTGATAATAAAATTGGTGTTAATGGGTTTTTTATTTCATGCGCCATACGTATAGCAACCTCGCCCCAAGCAGCTTTTTTCTGTGCTCGATTAAGTTTAGAAATATCTTTAATAATAATTACGTAACCCAGTGTATTTCCATGGCTTTCGAGCATAGCACCTTGGCACGATAACAATAAATGGCGATCAGTTAAAGCTAACTCCAGCTCCTCATTCCATTCACTGTCTTGCGCTTTAAATCTATCTTCAGTTAGCTCAAATAAAGGGCTTAACTCTGTATATTTTTTGGAAATTTGACTACACTTTCCACCTATAAAAGATTGTTCATTATCAATACTAAACATTTCACCGATAATTGGATTAATTAAGCGAATGTTCTTGTTTTGGTCTAGCGCAATAACGCCGTAAGAATATTTGAGAATGGTTTCTAAATAAAGATTGTGCGTATCTAAGCCTTCTTTTGATGTTTTGATTTGCCCGGACATAATGTTAAATTGCTCAATTAATAAGCGCACATCATCACTATCCTTACTTTGCTCAATGCGTACATCGTAGTTACCTTTAGAAATTTCACGCGTGGCGATAGAAAGATTGTTGAGTGGTCTCATAATCTTTTCAATCATACGAAAAACCAACATCAAAGCACTTAACACTGCCAATAGTACCGTTGATGAGAAATCAATCATAAAACGCTTTTGCGTAATCGAGGTATTTAGATCAAACTCAATATTTTTAGTTCTTTTGGTAAACGCTTCTACTTGAGATAAAAACCCAAGTAAGCCAGGATCTGCCGCATAAACAGCATCCACAACAAAGAAATGTTTAACTGGAGAACGAGTTAAGTATCGTGTTGACATCTTTACTTGTATTACATTTGTACTACTATCTTCATTAATAGTACGAGGCTGAGTGCCGGGCAATGGCTGATCCTCAACTGCCATACAATTTGAAACATCGGCAGTTCTAGCAATCACCTCCTCTTGTTCATTTAATAAGGTGATTTGACAAGCCCAACCCTTATCAATTAGCCCATCCAGAAAAATCTGCATGCTGCTTTGATAGTTATCTGCATCTTTTTTAAAGTTACCAAAAGAAGTAATCAAAGTTAAAAGGCGTCTAGTTTGCTGTGTATAGCGCTCATTTCTAACCTCTTGCACACCCTCATAGAGGCTATCAACTTGTTGGATGAAATTTTTACTAAAAGTATCGAATGTCTTTTCAGAATCAGCCACGTTATCTTGGATGGTTTGAAAAGAGAACATATAAAATGATAACACTGGCACAATAACTAGCATTGGCACAATTTTAATAAACGACCAAGTAAATTTTGAACCCACAATATCGTCACCCATATCTCTCTTTAGGCGAGTAACCTCTGTGTAAATATAATAAACAGCAATCACACTTAAGGTTACGTTATAGCCAACTAAGTAACCCCACCATTCGCCAATCAATCCAGGATTCAAGCCTAAATAAAAAGTACCAGAAATAGATAATAAGAAAATCGATGTCCAAAACCAAGCGGGTGGCGTTTTGATCAAGTCTGAATGCGGACGATAGGTCATGTACTTATTTTTATAATAATTTAATTTGACAGAATTATCTCATAAATAGTCTGGCCGTATCATTACTTGTTGCTAAAATACAACAATGATTCAAACCGACCAGCAACTACGTGATTTTTTAGCTTCTATTAAATCACAGACCCATTTAGCCATAGACACTGAATTTAAGCGTGTTGATACTTACTACCCTATTTTGTGCCTAGTGCAAATCGCCACACAAAGCAATACTGATTGTATAGATATACTTGCTATTGAGAATTTGGAGCCTTTATTTGATAAGCTGTACCAACAAGATAGTGTATGGATTGTTCATTCTGCCCGTCAAGACATTGAGGCTTTGTATTATTTATCTAATCGCTTGCCACATCAACTATTCGACACCCAAATTGCTGCGCATTTTCTTAACCATCCGGCTCAAATTTCTTATCAAAAAATCACTGAGATTTTACAAGGTGTCTTGCTTGATAAAGCCTACACCCGCCTTGACTGGACTACCCGACCCCTGCCCGAAGAAGCAATCGAATATGCATTAGACGATGTACTTTATTTGCTCAAAAACTACGCGCAACTACTTGATCAACTAATAATTGAACAAAAGCTTGATTGGCTAATGGCTGACGGTCATGATTTGTCAAACATTGATCTGTATTTACCAAACCTTGATCAAGCTTGGCAAAAAATAAAAGGCCTATCAAGACTTCCTAAAAGCACACATCAAAAAGCTGCACAGTTAGCTGCATGGCGAGAATCTCAAGCGGTCAATAAAAATAAACCAAGAAAATGGATAATGACAGATGACCAGCTCATTGATTACAGCACCAACAAGGAAAAACTTTCTGATAAGGCTAAAGCCTCTTTTAATGAGTTTTTATCACTGCATTCGCATCTAGTTGAAACGCGTATTGAGATTGGTAGTCATCAGCCACCAACTAAAAGTGAAAAACAACAAAAAAACCAACTGCAAAAACTCATCCAAAAAATTGCAGTTCAGTATAATCTAGACGAAACATTAATTGCTAATGGTAAAGCGTTAATGAAATATATTCGTGGCGATCAAAGCGTTAAATTCCTTAGCGGCTGGCGCCATCACATTCTAAAAGAGGAGTTGAAAAATGCAAAATAGTCTTAAGCCTGTATCAGCAGGAAATCTACCTGAAGAAGTAAATGTAATTATTGAAATCCCGGCAAATTCATCACCGGTTAAGTATGAAATCGATAAAGAAACAGGCGCTATGTTTGTGGATCGTTTTATTTCAACACCGATGTTTTACCCATGTAACTATGGCTTTGTACCAGAGACGCTAGCAGATGATGGCGATCCTGCTGATGTACTAGTAATTACTCCTTACCCATTAATTCATGATTCAGTAATTACTGTACGTCCAATTGGCGTTCTACTAATGACTGACGAAGCTGGCAGAGACTCCAAAATCTTAGCTGTGCCGACAGATAAGCTATGCAAATCGTATCATGACATTAAATGTATTGATGATGTAGGCGCAACACTCAAAGATCAAATTGAGCACTTCTTTCGTTACTACAAAGATTTAGATGAGGGTAAGTGGGTAAAAATTGAAGGCTGGGGTGATGCTGAAGAAGCTAAAAAAGAGCTACAAGAATCTTACGACGCATATCGCAAGTAAACTTTGAGTAAAGCCACCAATCAATTTCAAATTATTGGCGGCATGCATCGAGGAAGGAGATTTAACTTTCCCGATGCGACTGGCCTCAGGCCCACACCTAACAAAGTTAGAGAAACCTTGTTTAACTGGATACAGTTCGAATCTAGTGGCAAGGTTTTTTTGGATTTGTTTTCTGGTAGCGGTGCACTAAGTTTTGAAGCGCTTTCTAGAGGTGCGCGCCAAGTGCTTGGCATTGAAAAAGATTTACGTGCATTTCAAAGCTTAGAAAAAAATCGAGATTTATTGAAATCCAACCAAATTCAGTTTATTCACACTGATGCGTTGGATTTTTTAAGTCATAAAGCCGCTCAACAGTTTGATTTCATCCTGCTAGACCCACCTTTTCATCAAAAAATCCTCGAAAAATCTCTAAACAAGCTATCTTTGAATGGTTTTTTAACGCAAGGGTGTTATATTTACCTTGAGTCTGAATTTGAAATAACTGAATCACTACTCACCGATAAAATTTCGCAAAAAATCAAAATCAACAAACAAAAACACTCAGGGCAAGTGCATTATTGCTTAATTGAGGTATTATAAGTTTATTCACCATTCGCACTATTTATGACAAAAAAAATTGCAATTTATCCTGGTTCATTTGATCCAATTACCAATGGTCATATTGATCTAATCAAGCGTGCTAGTAAGTTGTTTGATGAGGTCATAATTGGCATCACTCAAAACAGTAAGAAATCTGTCTTCTTAAGTATTGATCAGCGCCTTGATATGGCTAGCAAAACGCTAAGTGATATTAGCAATATCAAAGTCATGAGTTTTAATACATTGTTGGTGGATTTTGCCAAAGCGCAAAATGCGCAGGTTATTTTGCGCGGGCTGCGTGCGGTGAGTGATTTTGAATATGAGTTCCAGCTCTCTGGCATGAACAAACATCTTAACCCTACGATCGAAACTTTATTCATGACACCAGCAGAGCAATACGCCAATATATCTTCTTCTCTAGTTCGTGAGATTTTATCATTAGGTGGCGATATTAGCCATTTTGTCCCAAAATCTGTAGAAGCATTACTCAAACAACAACTGTAAGATTTTTTCCTGATTATTGCTTGAATTTGAAATACTCACCCCTATATAGAGGGTATATCAAATTACAAGGAGCAATAAAATGTCAAAAATCATCGGAATTGACTTAGGTACAACAAATTCATGTGTCGCTATTATGGAAGGTGGCAGTGTTAAAATTATTGAAAATTCAGAGGGCGATCGCACAACCCCATCAATCATTGCTTTTCCAAAAGATTCAGATGAAGTTCTAGTTGGTCAATCAGCTAAGCGTCAAGCAGTTACAAATCCTGAAAACACACTATATGCAATTAAGCGTTTAATTGGTCGTCGTTTTGACGAAGATGCTGTACAAAAAGACATCGATTTAGTACCTTACAAAATTGTTAAAGCTGACAATGGCGATGCATGGGTTCAAGTTAAAGATTCTAAGATGGCGGCACCTGAAATTTCAGCCAAAGTAATCGGCAAGATGAAAAAAACAGCTGAAGACTACTTAGGTGAAACAGTTACTGAAGCGGTTATTACGGTACCTGCTTACTTTAACGACTCACAACGTCAAGCAACTAAAGATGCAGGAAAAATTGCTGGTCTTAATGTTAAACGTATCATTAACGAGCCAACAGCTGCCGCATTAGCTTATGGTGTTGACAAATTAACTGGTGACAAAACAGTTGCTGTTTACGATTTAGGTGGTGGTACATTTGATGTGTCAATCATTGAAATGGAAGACATCGATGGTGAAAAGCACTTTGAAGTATTATCAACTAATGGTGACACATTCCTAGGTGGTGAAGATTTTGATCAGCGCATTATTAACTATTTAGTTGATGAGTTTGACAAAGAGCAAGGTGTTAATCTTAAAAATGATCCAATGGCACTTCAACGCTTGAAAGAAGCAGCAGAAAAAGCTAAGATTGAATTATCATCTTCTGAGCAAACAGAAGTAAATCTTCCATACGTAACAGCTGATGCTTCAGGCCCAAAACATATGAACATCAAAATTACTCGTGCTAAGTTGGAGTCACTAGTAGAAGATCTTATCAAGCGCACAATTGATCCATGTCAGACAGCACTTAATGATGCTGATCTTTCAATCAGTGACATTGATGAAGTAATCATTGTTGGTGGTTCAACGCGTATGCCTAAGGTTCAAGAGAAGGTTAAAGAGTTCTTTGGTAAAGAGCCTAAGAAAGACGTTAATCCAGATGAAGCTGTTGCCATGGGTGCAGCAATTCAAGCGGGCGTATTAGGCGGTGAAGTTAATGATGTTTTATTATTAGATGTCACGCCTTTATCACTAGGTATTGAAACTATGGGTGGTGTAATGACTAAGCTAATCGAGAAAAATACAACCATTCCTACGAATGCGTCACAAATTTTCTCAACAGCAGCCGACAACCAATCAGCAGTAACAGTACACGTATTACAAGGTGAGCGTGAAATTGCCAGCGCTAATAAATCATTAGGTCAATTTAACTTAGAAGGCATTCCAAATGCACCTAAGGGCCAGCCACAGATTGAAGTGACACTAGACATTGACTCTGATGGTATTTTGAATGTTTCTGCCAAAGATAAAAACTCTGGAAAAGAGCAATCAATTACTATTAAAGCATCAAGTGGCCTAAGTGATGAAGAAGTTGAAAACATGATTAAAGATGCTGAAGCGCATGCAGAGGAAGATAAAAAATTCCAAGAGTTGGTAACCTCTAAAAACATGGCTGACTCATTGATTCACTCAACTAAGCAAGCCTTAGATGATCTAAAAGAAGAGGTTTCTGAAGATGAAAAAACAGGCATTGAAGCAGCAATCACAGAGTTAGAAGAAGCGATAAAATCTGACGACAAAGATGCGATTGATGCTAAATCACAAGCCTTAACAGAAAAGGCTCAGCCTTTAGCTGAAAAGGCACAGGCAAAAGCTGGTTCAGAAGATGGTGCATCTGAAGCAACTGACGCAGGTGATGATGTTGTTGACGCTGACTTTGAAGAAGTTAAAGACGACAAGTAATCTTTAATATTTAAACCAACAACCTCCTTCAGATTATTAATATTTGAAGGAGGTTTTTTAACTTTATAAAAAGGTAGTTATGTCGCAAAGAGATTATTACGATATTTTAAATATTGATAAAAATGCTGACAAAAAGCAAATAAAAAAAGCTTACAAACGCTTGGCAATGAAACATCATCCAGATCGTAACATTGACAATAAAGAAGCAGCAGAAGAAAAGTTCAAGGAAATTCAAAAGGCTTATGCTATTTTGTCTGACGAGCAAAAACGTCAAGCTTATGACCAATTTGGCCATGCTGGTGTAGATGGAAATGCTGGCGCTGGTGGCTTTGGTGGTGGCGGTGGCTTTGGTGGCGGTGGTTTTGGTGATATTTTTGGTGATATTTTTGGAGGTGGCCAGCAACATGCAGATACTCGTGGCTCTGACTTACGCTACGATTTAGAGATCGATTTAAAAGAAGCGGCAGAAGGCACTACCGTCAAAATTCGAATTCCTAAAAATGAGAAGTGTGATCCTTGTTCAGGTACTGGCGCTAAGCCGGGAACAAGCGTTAATACTTGTTCCACTTGTGGTGGCGTTGGCCAAGTTCAAATGCAACAAGGCTTCTTTGCAGTACAACGCCCTTGTCCAAAGTGTTCAGGCACAGGTCAAAAAATTGATTCTCCTTGTGGCACTTGTCGTGGCCAAGGCGTGGTGCGCAAGCAAAAAACTTTATCAGTTAAAATTCCAGCCGGCGTTGATACTGGCAACCGTATTCGATTAAGTGGTGAAGGTGAGGCTGGCATTCGTGGCGGACAAAGTGGTGACTTATATGTGGAAATACATGTTAAGGCACATGAAATCTTTCAACGCGAAGGCAATGACTTATACTGTGAAGTGCCAATTGACTTCTCCACAGCAGCACTCGGCGGCTCAATTGAGGTACCGACTCTTAGCTCTAAATTGAAAATTAAAATTCCAGCAGGCACGCAAACCGGCAAACAATTTAGACTTAGAGGTAAGGGTATAACAACCATTCGTCATGGCGGAGCGGGTGATTTAATTTGTCAAGTTAAACTTGAAACACCAGTTAATTTAAGCAAAAAACAGAAAGATTTATTGAGTGATTTTTCAAGCTTGTGTGATAAGAAACATCACCCTGAGTCAGACTCATTTTTTGGTAAAATGAAGTCATTCTTCGAATAAAAACAATAGGAAAACTGTGAAAATTAAACAAATTAAAGCAAGAGAAATCCTTGATTCTAGAGGCAATCCAACCATTGAAGCTGACGTTATTTTAGATGACGGCACAATGGGTAGTGCTATGGTACCAAGTGGCGCGTCAACTGGCCAACGAGAAGCGCTAGAACTTCGTGATGGTGATCAATCTCGCTACCTTGGCAAAGGTGTTTTAAAAGCAGTCGAATTTGTAAATACAGAAATTAACGAAACTTTAATCGGTTTTGGTATTGAAGATTTAGCTGTAATCGACCAAGCAATGATCGATCTTGATGGTACAGAAACTAAGTCACGTCTTGGTGCTAACGCTATTTTAGCGGTATCTCTTGCTAGTGCACATGCTAACGCAAATAGACAAAATAAGCCACTATATGATTCTCTTGACCAAGGTGATGATTACAAACTACCCGTACCAATGATGAACATTATCAATGGCGGTGAGCATGCTAATAATAGTGTTGATATTCAAGAATTTATGATTATTCCTGCTGGCGCACCAAATTTTAAAGAAGCATTACGTTATGGTGCTGAGGTATTTCACAATTTAAAAACTGTACTCGAAGCACAAGGTATGAATACAGCTGTAGGTGACGAAGGTGGCTTTGCACCAGACTTAGCTTCTAATGAAGATGCTATTAAAGTTATCCTAGAAGCAATTAAAAACGCTGGCTATGAAGCAGGTAAAGATATCTTTATTGGTATTGATGCGGCAAGCTCAGAATTTTACAAGGATGGGAAATATGTACTGGCCTCTGAAAACAAATCACTAAGCTCAGAAGAGTTTGTTGATTACTTAGCTGATTGGGTTGATAACTATCCTATTATCTCTATTGAAGATGGCATGGATGAAAATGATTGGGATGGCTGGGACTTATTAACTAAAAAAGTTGGTGACAAGGTTCAGTTAGTTGGTGATGATTTATTCGTTACCAATAGCAAAATTTTAAAGCAAGGTATTGACAATAACATTGCTAACTCAATCCTAATCAAAGTCAACCAAATTGGAACACTAACTGAAACTTTCGCCGCTATGAAAATGGCTGATGAAGCTGGATACACTGCAGTTATGTCACATCGCTCTGGTGAAACTGAAGACACAACTATTGCTGATTTAGCAGTAGCAACAGGCTGTGGACAAATTAAAACTGGCTCTTTGTCACGCTCTGATCGCTTAGCTAAGTACAATCGTTTATTGCGCATCGAAGAAGAATTAGGCGCTAAAGCGATTTACCCAGGACTTGATGCTTTTAATCATTTGAATTAAACTAAGCCTTAACTTACTTAATTCAACAACTTATTGGAATCACTTTCAACCTTTTGGCTTAGTTTTACGCTATTTGGCCTAATACTAGCTTCAGCTTTTTTTTCCAGCACTGAAACTTCAATGATGGCGATTAATCGCTATCGTCTTAAAGTTTTGAGTAAGACTAACAAAAGCGCGAGACGTACCGAGCACCTTTTAAAGGACACCGATCATCTAATTGGTACTATTCTACTAGGTAATAACTTTGTTAACATTTTTGCTTCAAGTATTGCAACGATTCTAACAATCAAACTCTGGGGTGAGGATTCAATTGTATTAGCGTCTCTCACACTAACCTTTGTAATTTTAGTTTTTGCTGAGACAACACCGAAAACATTTGCTGCAAAAAATCCTGAAAAAGTCGCCCTGCCCGCTTCGATTATTATCAGTGCACTGATTAAACTTTTTAAACCACTTGTCTGGTTTATTGCAATCATATCCAACTTAATTCTTAAATTATTTGGTATTAACAGCCAACAAAAAGATGGAGATATCAGCTCAGAGGAATTACGCATGGTAGTTAGTGATGCTAAGCCAATAATTGCCTCTAACTATCAAAAAATGTTGCTCAACATTATTGATCTTGAAAAGGTTAAGGTTGAAGATATCATGATTCCAAGACATGAGTTGATCAGCGTTGACATCACCAAACCTGATGAAATTCTCAAGCAATTTGAACGCATTCAGCACACACGCTTACTGACTTACGACACTTCAAGTGACAATATTACTGGCGTATTACATATGCGTGATATTGTGAATTTATATGCCAAGGGCGACTTTAGCATGGACAATGTACTCGCTCTTGTGCGAGACCCGTACTTTGTTCCCGAGGGAACATCATTGGCGCACCAATTAGAGCACTTCCAGTTTCAAAAAAGACGTCTAGGTCTAATTGTTGATGAATATGGTGAAGTTCGAGGATTGATCGTTCTTGAAGATATTCTAGAAGAAATTGTTGGTCAGTTTACGTCCAATCAAAGTGAAATTATTGATGAGGTTAGCTTACAAAAAGATGGTAGCTATTTAGTCGATCCAAGAATTAACATACGTGAACTTAACACAATGCTTAATATTGATTTGCCAGTTGCCAAGGCTAAAACATTAAACGGCCTTATTTTAGAAGAGTTAAAAAGCATTCCAAAACGTGATGTCAGTCTTAAGATTAATAATCTATTAGTTGAGATTTTACAAATTTCAGATCAAACCATTAAGCTTGTCAAACTAACAAAATTAAATTAACGTTTCACCCATGCGTACCGTCTGGCCCGCAATTAAATTCAAACAGTTTTCTTGATTAGGCATTAGCATGATGATGGTTGACCCCATGTTAAATCGACCCAATTCTTCACCCTTCTTAAGCTTAATATCTTGGTTAGTATAGTCAAAATGTTGTACATCTTTTTGATAAGGTGGGTTAATTTGCCCAGCCCATGTTGTCTGCATAGAGCCTACAAAAATAGCACCAACCAATACAAAAGCACATAGTCCGAATTCTGTTTGAAAATAACAAACCACTCGCTCGTTTCTAGCAAATAAGTCAGTCACACCCTCGGCAGTTGTTTTATTGACTGAAAATAAATCACCTGGAATATAATCCATAGAAACTAATTCTCCATCAAATGGCATATGAATACGATGATAGTCTTTTGGTGAAAGGTAGATAGTGGCAAAATAGCCTGCATCAAATTGATCAGCGCGATAATCACCAGCTAATAATGCAGAAACCGTATAGTAATGGTTTTTAGCTTGAAAAATAGTTGCATGGCTTATCTTGTCAGCTTGTGAGACTGTGCCATCTACTGGGCAAATGATATTGCTATTTGCTATTATTCGTGCAGTTGGCTTTAACGCACGAGTAAAAAAATCATTAAAATGCTGATAATCCTCAACATTTTCACGCACTGCTTCAGACAAGTTAACCCCATAAGATTTAACAAACCAATGGGTGAATTTATTTTTTAACCAAACATTTTCAAGTCTGGCAAAGCGAAACATGAGATTTGATAATGCGTGCTGAGGAATAATATGTTGCCACCAAGTCATTGTCTTTAACTCCTAAACTTATTTAATTTTAGATTGGATGAATGTCATAGCTTGATCATAGCTCACTTCGATTTTTTCAGCACTATTACGGGCTTTATATTCAACGTTACCATTATCAGCATGCGTATCACTCAACACCATTCTATGTGGAATTCCCAGTAATTCAGAATCAGCAAACATAATGCCAGCACGTTCTTTACGATCATCTAATAAAACCTCTATACCAGCCTCTAGGCATACTTGATATAGATCATCTGCTAAAGCTTTAACTCGAGTAGATTTGTTGTAATTAATCGGCACAATCACCAACTGAAAAGGCGCAATAGATTCAGGGAATATAATTCCGCGGTCATCATAATTTTGCTCAATTGCTGCAGCAATAACACGTGTAACACCAATACCATAACAACCCATGGTAGTCGTTACAGCCTTGCCAGATTCACCAATAACATTAGCCTTCATGGCTTTTGAATATTTAGTGCCTAGCTGAAAAATATGCCCAACTTCAATACCGCGCTTTATCACCAACTTACCCTGCCCATCAGGAGAGTCATCGCCTTCAATTGCATTGCGTAAGTCTGCTTGAGTAAACTCTGTATCTTGCCAATTAACCCCAGTTAAATGATGATCCCATTCATTTGCACCACAAACAAAATCACACATTATGCTGGCTGAATAATCAACTACTAGATCGATACCTAACGCTTTAATACCGATAAATCCTTTTTTTAATCCCAGTGACTTAATCTCATCATCAGAAGCTAATTCAAATTCACCAAATAAGTTATGGGCTTTAATCTCGTTTAATTCATGATCGCCTCGAAGTGCTAAGGCTTTAAAGCCTTCCAAAGTTTTAATAATTAATGTTTTAATACAACTTGAAGGTGCAATAGCTAAAAACTCAGAAACCTGTTCAATGCTGGTTTTTTTCTTGGTTAAAACAGATGTTTGTTGCTCTTTTGGTGTGGCGGTTGCTTGTTGCTGAGAAAAAGATACTTTTTCGATATTAGCTGCATAATTAGACTCATCAGAAAAACAAATTGCATCTTCACCACTATCTGCTAACACGTGAAATTCATGAGAAGCATCGCCGCCAATGGAGCCAGAATCAGCTAATACCGGGCGATAATCAAGACCTAAACGATCAAATATATTGCAATAAGTTTGATGCATAATATCGTATGTGTTCTGTAATGACTCTTGATCTAAATGAAATGAATAGGCATCTTTCATGATAAATTCACGCGAACGCATAACGCCAAATCTTGGACGAATCTCATCTCTAAATTTAGTTTGAATTTGATAAAAACTCATTGGTAGCTGCTTATAACTACGAATGTATTGAGCGGCCATCGTGGTGATCACCTCTTCATGAGTAGGGCCCATGCAAAAATCACGACCATGACGATCTTTAAAGCGTAATAATTCTGGGCCGTATTGCTCCCAGCGACCTGACTCTTGCCAAAGTTCTGCTGGCTGAGTAACTGGCATTAACACTTCTTGAGATCCGGATTTTTCCATTTCTTCGCGAATAATGGCTTCAACTTTTTTAAGAATTCTAACGCCCATTGGCAAGTAAGAATACAAGCCAGAAGCCAATTTAGAGATAAGCCCTGCACGGATCATTAATTGATGTGAAATTACCTGCGCATCATTTGGCGCTTCTTTTTGAGTAGGAATTAACAGCTGTGTGGTTTTCATATAAAATGAAGTGATAGTAACAAAATAATATCTGATAATTTTACCCGAGTGACCTCATTATGATTGATATTCAAACACTTTTAATTTATGCAATTCCAGTCATATTTGCAATCACTGTTCATGAAACAGCGCATGGATGGATTGCATCTTTATTGGGTGACCATAGCGCCAAAATGATGGGAAGATTAACACTGAATCCAATCAAACACATAGATCTTGTTGGTACTATTATAGTGCCCGCGTTTTTATATTTTACCTCTGGGTTTATTTTTGGCTGGGCCAAACCAGTGCCAGTTAATTTTAACGCTTTAAGATCACCCAGGCGAGATATGCTTTGGGTGGCTGTTGCCGGCCCAGCGAGTAATTTTATTATGGCACTTTTGTGGCTTGGGGTTGTCTTTATTGCGATTGACACCGGCTCACAATTTTTAGCAGATATGGCACAAGTTGGCATTCAAATTAACTTGTTACTAGCTGTTTTGAATTTACTACCATTACCACCACTTGATGGCGGACGTGTCATGAGTTCACTATTGCCACCTAAATTATCTTACCAATACGACCAATTAGAGCCGTATGGCTTATTTATTTTATTAGGCTTATTGTTTTTAGGTATCTTTCAAACGCTTATTCTACCCATTGTGAAGTTTATTCAGCTATGGGCGTTTAACTTAGTTGGTCTGATTTAGAACTCAGCCATACTCATAAAAAATTAAGCTAGTATCAGCTTAATTTCTTTCTCAATAGTTCGTTTAATAATTTAGGATTGGCCTTACCCTGGCTAGCTTTCATTGCTTGACCAACAAAAAATCCTAAGATTTTTTCATTGCCAGATTTAAATTGCTCTACTTGAGGTGAATTGTTGGCAATAATTTCATCAACAATTGCTTCGATAGCGCCGGTATCGGTCATCTGCTTGAGACCTTTAGATTCAATAATACTATCGGCAGAGCCCTCGCCTTCCCACATAGCCTTAAATACATCTTTGGCAATTTTTCCAGAAATGGTGTCATCACCAATACGGGCTACTAATTGTGACAGCGCTTGAGCTGATACATGAGATTGTTCTATTTCTAATTGGTTTTTATTGAGCAATGCAGATAGCTCGCCCATTACCCAATTTGCACATAATTTAGCATTTTTCTCATTACCTTTAAGTGTCGCCTCAAAGTAATCAGCCAACGATTTTTGCGAAGTTAAAATGTCTGCATCGTATTCATTTAATCCAAGGTCAGCAATAAAACGTGCTTTTTTCTCAACGGGAAGCTCCGGCAAGGTAGCTTTGATTGACGCCATTAATTCATCACTAATCTCAACAGGTAATAAATCTGGATCCGGGAAGTAACGATAATCATTAGCCTCCTCCTTTGAACGCATAGAACGAGTTTGATGCTTCACTGCATCATACAATCGTGTTTCTTGTAAGACACTGCCGCCCTCTTCAAGAATGTCTTGCTGACGCTCAACCTCTAGATTGATAGCGCGTTCTAAAAATTTAAATGAATTGATATTTTTAAGTTCTGCACGTGTACCCAACTCTTCTTGCCCCATTGGACGAATTGAAACGTTCGCATCACATCGGAATGAGCCTTCTTGCATGTTGCCATCACAAATGTCAATATATTGAACCAAAGCATGGATCTTTTTAGCATAGGCTACTGCCTCTTTTGCACTACGCATATCTGGATCAGATACAATTTCCAATAGTGGCGTGCCTGCTCTATTTAAGTCGATGGCTGTATATTCATTAAACATATCATGTACTGATTTGCCCGCATCTTCTTCTAAATGAGCACGAGTAATGCCAACAACTTTAATTTCATTATCAACAGTAATTTCAATTTCACCCTCACCAACAATGGGAATATCCATCTGTGAAATTTGATAACCTTTAGGAAGATCTGGGTAAAAATAATTTTTACGATCAAAAATATTACGCTGATTAATATGTGCACCAACTGCCAAGCCAAACTTAATTGCCTTGTTAACCACTTCAACGTTAAGTACTGGCAGCACACCTGGTAAGCCTAAATCTACTGCACAAGCTTGTGAATTCGGCTCTTGACCAAATTTTGTAGCGGCAGATGAAAAAATCTTAGATTTAGTGCTAAGCTGTGCATGGATTTCTAAACCAATAACTGTTTCCCACTCCATGCTAACCCTCCTCTGGTGTTTTTGTATGCCAATCTGTTTGCTGTTGGAATTGATGCGCAATATTAAGAAGTTTTGTTTCAGACCAATAATTACCAATTAATTGCAAACCCACAGGTAATTTATTTGAGAATCCAGCTGGAATACTCATGCCTGGTAAGCCAGCCAAATTAGCACTCAAAGTATAAATATCAGCCAAGTACATAGACACTGAATCTTTAACTGAACCTAAATCAAATGCGGTTGTTGGCGATACTGGGCCCATAATAACATCCACTTCTTTAAAGGCTTTTTTGAAATCATCACTAATCAAATGGCGTGTCTTTTGTGCTTTTAAATAATAAGCATCGTAATATCCGGCAGATAAAGCATAAGCACCAATCATAATACGGCGCTTAACTTCTGCACCGAAGCCTTCCGAACGAGAGCGTAAATATAAGTCTTCCAAATCTTTAGGATCATTACAACGATAGCCATAACGAACACCATCTAAACGAGACAAGTTTGATGAACACTCACAAGGTGCAACAATATAATAAGTTGGAATTGCGTAAGCAGAGTTTGGTAATGAAATCTCTTTGACAGTTGCACCCATTGACTCAAATTCTTTAACTGCATTCATGACTTCAGTTGCAACCGCATCATCTAACCCTTCAGAAAAGAACTCTTTGGGTAGGCCGATTGTTAACCCCTTAATAGAGTCATTAAGATTTGCCGTATAGTCAGGCACATCTTGTTCAGCAGAGGTTGAGTCCTTCTCATCAAAGCCAGCCATAGCATTAAGCACAATAGCTGCATCTTCCGCAGTTTTAGTCATTGGACCTGCCTGATCTAAACTTGATGCATAAGCAATCATGCCGTATCGAGAAATGCGCCCGTAAGTTGGCTTAAGACCTGTAATGCCACATAAACTTGCTGGCTGACGAATTGAGCCACCTGTATCTGTACCAGTAGCAAAACAACTCAAACCACCAGCCACTGCCGCTGCAGAGCCACCTGAAGAGCCACCTGGAATCTTATTTTTGTTCCAAGGGTTCTTCACCTCACCATAAAAAGAATTTTCATTGCTAGAGCCCATAGCAAATTCATCCATGTTGGCCTTGCCAAGCATAACCAAATCTGCTTGATTTAAGTTGTGTGAAACCGTTGCATCATAAGGGGAAATAAAATTATCCAGCATTTTTGAGCCTGCTGAAGTTTTAACCCCCTTGGTGCAAAAAATATCTTTATGTGCATAAGGTATGCCAGTAAGAATACCGCCATTACCTGAAGCAATCTTATCGTCTGCAGCTTGAGCCTGTTGCATGGCGAGTTCGTCAGTAACTGTAATAAACGCATTTAAATCTGATTTGTTAATACGATCTAAATAATGCTGTGTAATCTCAACAGACGAAAATTCTTTATCTTTTAAGCCTTGTGAAAGCTGTGCAATAGTTTTTGTATGAATGCTCATTTTATTCGATAACTGTTGGCACTAAATAATGCTTGTTGCCAGTATTAGGTGCAATTGATTGGAATACTTCAGATTGATCAACCTCTGTTATCACGTCAGCACGTAAGCGTTGAGTCATATGCAAAGGATGTGCCATTGGTTCAATGCCATCTGTATTGATCGCACCAAGCTGTTCAGCCAAACCAAGAATGGCATTTAAATCTTGCGTATTATCTTTTAACTCATCACCACTTAAAGATAAGCGTGCTAAATAAGCAATTTGTGTAACTTGTTGCTCGGATAAAGACATTTTTATAACATTGGAATCTTGTTAAAGATTCTTAATGGCTTAGAAAATGAAGATCTCATCATACTCATATCACGCTGCATCCATTGCATTGAATCTTGCATGGTTGTCATATTTTTATTCATCTCTTCCATGTTGATCAACATTGGCTCTAATGAATCCATTTTGGTGCTAACTTGCGTTAAATCAGAAGAAATAGCGTCCAATGAGTTTAACTTCAAAGCAATAGCATCCATATTTTTTTCAACATGTGAGAAACTCTTTTGCATTTGTGCAACTGACATGGTCATTGTATCTATATTATTTGATAATTTTTCAATACTAGTCACCATAGATGACATGTTGCCACCCATATTTGGATCCATTGAGTTAGCAAGTTTTGACATGTCACTGGTTATTGAAAAAATAACCACGAAGAAGCCCATAATAATGGCACTAAAAACTGCCAACGCAGGCAAGAACATACGTTGAAATTTGGAATCGGTACGCTTTTCAGAATGCTCTGTAACACCTTCAAGCATTTTTTCTAAATCTGAAATACTTGAAGTGATCATTACTTCATCATCACTTACTGATTTTTTCTTATCGTCTGACATACATATATCCTAATTTATAGTTGGCAAAAATCCCCAATTACTTGTTCGAGTTGTGCTTGTTCGTACGTATCACTAATATACGATTCACCTAATTTTCTCATCAATATGAGGCGAATATTACCGTCAACCACCTTCTTATCAACACTCATTGCGGATAAGAACTCAGAAGCGCTAATTTTACCGGCAACACTGATCGGTAAATTAGATTTTTCTAATAAATCTTTAACCTGGCTAACTTCATTTTCATTCAAATCACCTGACAATTGTGACAATTTTGTGGCCATTAACATACCCACTGAGATCGCCTCACCGTGCAAAAATACACCATATCCTAGTGTATTTTCAATTGCATGGCCAAAGGTATGGCCAAAATTTAACAAAGCTCTTTTTCCTGACTCTAATTCATCTTCTGCAACGATATTAGCTTTATCAGTACATGATTGATATACAGCCTGAATGATTAAACTCTTTTCTCTAGAAATCAAACTCTCGATATTATTTTGTAAAAATTCTAAAAAATTAACATTACCAAGTAAGCCGTATTTAATAACTTCGGCTAATCCTGCAGAAAATTGCCTATCATCTAGCGTGTCTAAGGTATCTACATCGATCACCACACAATTTGGCTGATGAAAACTACCAATCATGTTTTTACCTAATGGATGATTAACACCTGTTTTACCGCCAACACTAGAATCAACTTGTGACAATAACGTCGTTGGGATTTGTATAAAATCAACACCGCGCTGATAACTCGCTGCTGCAAAACCCGTCATATCTCCCACAACACCGCCACCTAACGCAATCAATGTGCAAGAACGATCAAAGCGATTCTCTAAGAGAGCGTCAAAAATAAGATTAACCGTATCAAGTGTTTTGTATTGCTCACCATCTGGCAGTATAACTTCAGCCACATTAAGCGAACCAAGTAGTGATTTAACCTGCTGGAGATACAAAGGCGCAACAGTAGTATTTGTAACAATCATTACTTGCTTACCGTGAATATGGTCAGTTAATAATTGCGCCTGATCAAGCAATGCTTGTCCAATATAAATCGGATAAGAATTTTCACCAAGATCAAGATTTAGTATTTTCATTAGGCAAACTCTCGCTGTTCGCCATCACCAGCAATATTTTCTACACAACGTCCACATAATTCTTCATGCTCAGCATTCTGTCCAACATCCTTTCGATGATGCCAACAACGAACACATTTTTCGTGATCTGATTTAGTCACTTCAACAAACACACCTTCGCCCGCTTCAATACAGTTGTCAGTTTTATCACTTAATGGATGAATCCTTGCATAAGAAGTAATAAATACAAAACGTAATTCATCGCCAAGCTGGCTCAGTGCATTGTAATTATTCTCATCACAGTAAAGATCGACTTCAGCATCTAATGATGAGCCAATAACCTTATCACTACGCATACCTTCCATCTGTTTACGTATAAATGGATTAATATTTCTAGCTGCATCAATAGCAACATTATCGTAGCCTGACGCTAGATTTGTATACCATTCAGCTAAGAAGATACTATTTGTTTTCTCACTTGGCATACTTTGCCAAACCTCTTCAGCAGTATATGACAAGACTGGCGACAACCACTTAACCATCGCCTCCAAAATATGATTAAGCGCTGTTTGCGCACTTCGACGTGCTCTTGAATTTTCTTGCGTGGTGTATTGTCTATCTTTTATCACATCAAGATAAAATCCGCCGAGATCATTACTACAGAAATTTAAAATTAACTGAATAGCGTTATGGAAATTATAATGCTCATAGGCTTCCAAAATTTGAACCTGCAAGTTGGCCGCTTTGGATACAATCCATCTATCTAGAGCAAGCATATCATTTGTTTCTACGGTATGCTGAGCTGGATCAAAACCAGTGGTATTGGCCAACATAAAGCGTACCGTATTACGAATACGACGATATGAATCTGCTGAGCGTTTTAAAATTTCATCTGAAACCGTCATTTCACCGGTGTAATCAGTTGAAGCAATCCACAAACGTAGAATATCAGCACCTAGATTATTAATTACCTTTTGTGGGCTCATGACATTACCCAATGATTTACTCATTTTTTTGCCATCTTTATCAACGGTAAAGCCGTGTGTCAATACTTGCTTGTATGGCGCCTTACCATTAATAGCTACTGATGATATCAATGATGACTGGAACCAGCCACGATGCTGGTCAGAACCTTCTAGATATAAATCAGCAACATCAGACAAGCCCTCTCTGGCTTTTAACACAGCAAAATGACTCACACCCGAATCAAACCAAACATCTAGTGTGTCAGTAGCTTTTTCATAGTCATCTGCATCGGCACCTAGCAGGTCTTTAATATCTGTCTCAAACCATGCTTCAATACCATTTTGTTCAATCATGGCTGAAATACTAGTAAATAGCTCTGCAGTATTTGGGTGTAATTCGCCCGTTTGCTTGTGGGTAAATAGCGTAATCGGAACACCCCAAAAACGCTGACGAGAAATACACCAATCTGGTCGATTACCCACCATTAGCTCAATACGCTTTTTACCCCAATCAGGAATCCAATCAACCTTAGGGATTTCGCTATTAACTGTATCACGCAGGCCGTTATCTTGCATAGAGATAAACCATTGTGGTGTCGCTCTAAAAATAACCGGCGTTTTATGACGCCAACAATGAGGATATGAGTGCACTAATGGTGCATGTTTAACCAAGGTATTTGCAGATTTTAAAATTTCAATAACACTAGCATTGGCTTTAAAAATAAACTGTCCAGCTAGTAACTCAGTATCTTCGAAAAATACTCCGCGACCATCAACTGGGCAATTAACTGGCAAATCATATTGCTTGCCAACCACAAAATCCTCTTGACCATGTGCAGGTGCCGTATGAACCGCACCCGTACCTGCATCTGTAGTGACATGATCACCTAGAATAATTGGCACTTGCTTGTCATAAAATGGATGTTGAGCCTTAAGACCTTCAAGATCACTACCTAAAAATACTTGATCAGAAACACTTGCATCTAATTCATAGCGAGATAAAGCATCTGCAGCCAAATCTTCAGCTAACAACAAATATTCATCACCTGTATTAGCTAACACATAGTTAAGCTCAGGGTGTAACGCCACTGCCTCATTTGCAGGTAGCGTCCAAGGTGTCGTTGTCCAAATAACCACAGAAACAGGCTGATCAACTTTAAAAATTGAATCATCAACGATTCTAAATTTAACATCAATAGCATCTGATTGTTTATCTTTGTATTCAACCTCAGCCTCTGCCAATGCTGAACCACACTCTGTACACCAATGGACAGGTTTATAACCTTTAGAGACATGGCCATTTTCAACAATTTTTCCAAGCGCACGAACAATATCTGCCTCATACTGGAAGTCTTTAGTTAGGTAAGGATTATTCCAATCAGCCAAAATTCCCAAACGCTGAAAATCAAGCTTTTGTTTGGCTACTTGCGTATCTGCATATTTACGACACTCAGCCCTAAAGGTATTAGCATCAATCTTAACGCCAACTTTACCTTTTTTCTTCTCAACATTTAGCTCAATTGGTAAGCCGTGGCAATCCCAGCCTGGCACATACGGCGCATCAAAACCAGATAGAGATTTTGACTTAACGATAATATCTTTTAAAACCTTGTTAACCGCATGACCAATATGGATATCACCATTTGCATATGGAGGGCCATCATGCAAAATAAACTTAGGCTTACCTTGATTGTTTGCACGAATCTGAGCATACAGATCATCATCTTGCCATTTTTTAAGGAATCCACCTTCACGATTGGAAAGATTTGCCTTCATGGCAAACTTAGTGGCAGGTAGGTTTAAAGTGGGTTTGTAGTCAGACATTAGCGCTTAATAGTTGTAAATACTAAAAGCGATATTATACGTGATGAGGAAAGTTTTTTGAAAACGAAAAACGAGCGCTAGAATTGCTTACTATTTTTTCAACTTAAAGAAAAACTTCAAATAAACAGCCAAAGCAATAGAGGCGACCACAAACATCATAGAGATCCAAAACACTCCATCAGTATTTAGTTCGTTCATTGGCATGAATTTCTCCTAGCTAAAGTTTATGACTTTATCTTTCTTTTAGCCATAGCAAATACAATAAATGATATTGCAGTGCCAGTTACAGCCAATAGGCTTAGAAAAAAAACTGGATCCATATTTAGTTCGTTCATCATGTGACTTTCTCCTATTTTAAATATTAAGTATATAAAACTATTATCTTGTTAAATTGTAACAAATAAAATGATTTAATGATTGATTAATGTCAATTTTTAGATAATAAAAATTAAAGATTAACCGAGTCGAGTAATAATTTTACTTGTCCAGGCTTTAAGTAATCATACTGATTAGCCTTAAGGTTTTCAGGTAAGCGTATTTCGCCAAAACGTACGCGAATAAGGCGTGACACTTTAAATCCTAAAGCCTCCCAAAGGCGTCTAACTTCACGCTTTCTACCTTCTTTTAGCACCACTTTATACCATCTGTTAGCACCTTCACCGCCACCAAAAGTTACACGATTAAATTTGGCAAAACCATCTTCAAGCTCAATACCATCAGTTAGTTGCTGAATGTCTTCATTCTCAACTTGACCCAACACGCGAACTGCATATTCACGATCAATTTCAGAGCTCGGATGCATTAGTTTATTAGCTAAATCACCATTATTAGTAAACAACAATAAACCTGATGTATTAAGATCTAAACGCCCCACCATAACCCAACGTGATTCTTTTGGTAATAGACTGTAAACACTCTTACGACCTTCATCATCTTTATTCGAGCAAATAACGCCAGCCTGCTTATTCAGAATTATAACTTTAGTTTCTTCTTCTTTATAGCGCTCAAGATCAATACTTCTGCCATCAATCTTAACCTTGTCGGTGATCGCACACTTATCGCCAATTTGAGCGGTTTTATTGTTAACCTCAATTCGTCCTTGCTCAATCAGTCTTTCGGCCCAACGACGCGAACCGTAGCCAGCTGTTGCAATTAATTTTTGTAATCTTTCAGTCATTTTTTCTCCATTCGAGCTCAAGTCTCAAATACTTAATACACAATACCCATGGATTCGCGAACTTCTGCCATAGTTTCTTTAGCAACATGGCGAGCTTTTTCTGAACCCTCATGAATAATTTGTTTGATTAGCTCAGGGTCTGCCTGATATTTAGCAATACGCTCTTGCATCGGTCCAAGCTCTGCTTGAATGGCATTAATCACTGGCTGTTTACACTCAACACAACCCATTTTTGCCTTGGTGCAACCATCAGTCACCCACTCACAGGTCTGAGCATCCGAATAAACTTGATGTAGTTGCCAGACTGGGCATTTATTCGGATCGCCCGGGTCAGTCAGCTTAATACGCGCAGGGTCAGTTGGCATACGCCTAACTTTAGCATTAATTTCCTCTGCAGTATCACGTAAAGAAATCGTATTACCATATGATTTACTCATCTTCTGTCCATCCAAACCAGGCATCTTTGAAGCCTTGGTTAGCAATGATTCTGGCTCTGGCAGGATAATTTTTCCCGTACCTTCAATATAACCAGCAAGACGATCACGATCACCAAGGGTAATATTTTGTTGCTCTTGTAATAATGCTTGCGCCTTAATCAGGGCCTCATCATCGCCCATTTCTTGATAGGCTTTGCGCATTGAACGGAATAATTTAGCTTGTTTCTTGCCCATCTTACCAATAGCGGCTTCTGCCTTTTGTTCGAAATCAGCTTCACGGCCATAAACATGATTAAAGCGGCGCGCCACTTCTCGCGTCAACTCAATGTGAGCCACCTGATCTGCACCCACTGGCACTAAGTTAGCTTTGTACATTAGGATATCTGCACTTTGTAATAATGGATAGCCTAAAAATCCATAAGTACCTAAATCCTTAGTTTTTAATTTAAGCTGTTGATCCTTATAAGAAGGCACACGTTCAAGCCAGCTTAGTGGGGTTATCATTGAAAGCAGCAAATGCAACTCAGCATGTTCAGGTACTTTTGACTGTACAAAAATCGTAGAGGTATTGGGGTTAATACCTGCTGCTAACCAATCAACCACCATTTCCATAACATTAGCTTCAAGATCAATCTTATCTGAATAGTGCGTAGTAAATGCATGCCAATCAGCCACAAAAAAGTACGAATCATACTCATTTTGTAACTCAAGCCAGTTCTTTAAAACGCCGTGATAATGACCTAAATGAAGCTGACCTGTTGGTCGCATGCCGGATAAAACTCGATTGTCTTGCATTGATTGTTAGGTTAAATTAATTAAAGCGCATTATACCAAGGCTAGTTGAGCGATTGGGCGTAAAGCGCAAGACCATCAAGCACTAAATATGACTCAATATCAACTTGATGATTCAAACGATAAACCACTATCTTAGCGTCACCGCCAGTTAATACAACCCTCAAATCACCTAATGCTGCTTGATGTTGTTCGATTTGATCTTTGATCACACTCATTAGCATGTTGGCTGTGCCAAATTCCCAAGCATCAGTTGTATTAATTGCCGTAGATTTAAGCGTTAAATTTTTAGAACAGCTTTCAAATTGAGTGAAGCTGCGTCGCAATTTTCCCAATCCTGGCATGATCAAACCACCTTGGTGCTTGCCACTAGCCAATACCAAATCAAACGTCAGCGCACTGCCCGCATCAATAATTAAAAGATTCTGATTGGGTGATTGATCAATGGCAGCAATCATCGCTAAAAATCGATCAACACCTAATTTATTTGATTGCTCGTAAGCTGATACAAAGCTTTTGAACGTTGCTTGAGACTCAACAAAGATAGCATCATCAAGCCCATCTAAAATGGACCTATCAGTCACGCAACTCACAAAAGCTTGATCAGACTTGGGTAAAAGATCTATTGAAAAATCAGCTGTCAATACAGAGTGATATTGGCCATCAAATAGCCATTTAACAGCTGTATTACCAATATCTACATACAGATTATGCAAATGGAATGTCACTCATCCACATATGTGTGGCAATACTAGCCGCATAGCCCAGTGCAATCACTGGCATCCATTTAAGATGTGAAGCAAACGTATACAAGCCTTTTGATTGACCCATCAGTGCCACACCTGCAGCAGAACCCACAGATAACAAACTACCACCAACACCTGCAGTCAGTGTAACTAACAACCACTGAGCATCTGACATTTCAGGATTCATAGTTAGTACCGCAAACATCACTGGAATGTTATCAACCACAGCTGATAATAAGCCGACTAAAATATTGGCGTAAGTAGTACCTAAGCCGACATACATTGCCTCTGAGGTCATTGCTAGGTAGCCCATAAAGCCAAGACCACCAACACTCACAATCACACCAAAAAAGAATAGTAACGTATCCCACTCAGCGCGACTTACTTTATTAAATACATCAAAACATTCATCGTGCGCTAGACTTTTCTTTTCACTACGACGAATAAAGAACGATGCAATCATTAAGAAGCTTAAACCAGTCATCATGCCCATTGCTGGCGGAAGATGTAAGAAGTTATGGAAGCTAACAGCAGTGGCAATAGTCACCATAAATAAAACAATAATAGCAATACCGCCGAGTTTAATGCTCACTGGATCAAGCCTTTCACCAGCTGACTCATCTTTAATCGCAAAGTGCATGATAGCTGCAGGCACCAAGAAGTTAATCAAGGACGGTACGAAGAGTACGAAGAATTCACCAAACTCTAAAATACCTTTTTGCCAAACCATTAGCGTGGTGATGTCACCAAACGGACTAAAAGCACCACCGGCATTCGCTGCCACTACAATATTCACAAAGGCAATTGAAACAAAACGCGGGTTGTTGGCACCAACCGCCATTACTACGGCACCCATAATCAGGGCAGTCGTTAAGTTGTCAGCAATTGGAGAGATAAAGAACGCCAAGAATCCTGTCAACCAGAACAGTTGTCTAAAGGTAAAGCCCTTGTTAATTAACCAAACCTTAAGTGCTTCAAATACATTACGCTCACGCATGGCCTCAATGTAGGTCATGGCAACGAGTAAGAACAAAAATAGCTCAGAAAATTCTAGAATGTTATGACGCAGTGCAGTTTCTGCTAAATGAGGTAGGCCATTTTGAGCATACACCCAACCAATCAAACCCCAAATAACACCAGCAACCAAAATCACTGGCTTTGATTTTCTAAAATGGGTGAATTCTTCAACCATAACCAAAACATAAGCCAAAACAAAAAAGCTTAACGCCATATAACCCACCCAATGGCCAGTTAAATTAAGCGTATCTGCATTTGGCTCAGTAGCTAAAGCAAGCACTGGGAAGAGTGCTGTTAATATTAGTAATAATTTAATCATTATGAATCCTGGTAAGTTTTGTTTTCTGAGAATTATTTAAGGTTATTTCGTCATCTTCATAGGCAATTTCAACCGT
>CAJVCJ010000084.1 GCA_910595855.1 Candidatus Thioglobus vulcanius
AAATCTCAGCGAAACCAGCATCACCAAAATGAATAGCTTCTGACATTAAAAAATGCCAAATATCAACCAACTCAACCCTAGCATTATCAAGATCATGAGGTGCTTCAAGGTCTTTCCAGTGCTTCCAGTTAAATGAATCAATCGCTTCAGCAGCTTCCATATGGATGCAACGTAGCCAAGAAATTTGACGACCCTCTTTAGTGGCACCTTCAGTCCAGATTTCTCCATTAGTGGCGTCATTAAGCTTTTGTTGTAGCTCGAACATTTGTTTAATTTGATTCATGTTATTTTTTTTGTATATTTAGGTTGTTAATTAACAATTATTATATAGTGACAGGCCTTTAATTTAAGTCTGAAATGGTGTGAGTTTTTTAATGGCAATAATCAATATGCCAACAACAATAGCAAGTGTTACAGGCGTAATGAAAAATTCCATTATCAGGGGTAATAATAATGGCAGACTACCTCCCAAAGAAGATAAAAAATGTAACTGATCTATATTGTGCATAATAATGCCGCCACCCACCATTAGCATGGCGATCATACCAATCCAGCCTAGTGTTTTTAATACTTTTGGCATGCCCTTGATAAGCAAAGAGCCAATCACTTGATAGAGTTTATTTTGCTTTTCTTGTAAATAAAAACCCACATCGTCCATCTTGATAATCATACCAACAATACCGTACACTGCAAAGGTAGCGATCAGAGCAACAACAATAAGTACGCTTAGCTGAGTTGCTAGAGGCTCTGTTGCTACTGAAGAGATTGTTAATGCGATAATTTCAATGGATAAAATTGTATCCGTTCTAACGGCTGAATTAACAGTTGCATCTTCTGCTGCGGTTAAGTCTTGTGTGTCAGGCATACTGTGATCATGGGCATGCTCATGAGCCTTAATAAGTTCTAGCTTTTCAGCTAAAGATTCAGTACCTTCGTAAGCTAAATACGAACCACCCAGAATTAAAATAGGCGCCATAATCCAAGGTGCAAAATAGGTAATCAATATTGCAATTGGAATCATGAGTGCTTTATTACGTAAAGATTTTTTGGTAATTTTCCAAATAACTGGCAATTCGCGTTTAGCCGCTGTGTTACTAACGTATTGTGGAATGGTGGCTGTATCATCGATTAAGATACCCGCTGTTTTGGATAGTGATTTTGCTGTTTGATTGGCAATGTCATCTAAAGAACCTGCAGCTACTTTTGTAGCAACCACTGATAAGTCGTCTGCCAAGGCGCCAATATAGCTAATTAAACCTGACATTTATTTATAAACTCCATTGAAGAAAAGCATATGAACCCCACCTTGATTGAAAGCGTTAAACATTGATTTTAGCAGGAAATAAAAACAAGTGGTTTGTATGGCTGCTACATTCAAATACTAGAAAATTGGGTTAATTTTATTATCAAAATAAATCTTTAAATTGATTACTATTAGCTTGATTAATCACGAGATTATAAGTCAATAGTTTATACTTCTGATTACACTAATAAATTTGAGTCTTACAATCGTTAAGAAAAAAATAGTAATCACCTATGGAACATTTGACATGTTGCATAGAGGTCATATGAGGCTGCTAGAGCGTGCCAAAGATTTTGGAGATTATCTGATCGTTGGTGTTACTGATGAAGATTATGATCGTTCGCGGGGCAAGCTAAATGTTGCTCAAAGCACAGAGCAAAGAGTTGATGCTATTAAGGCAATTGAGTTTGTTGATGAAGTGATTATCGAATCACACAGAAACCAAAAGTCCGAGGATATGGTCAAATACAAGGTTGATACTTTTGCTATTGGTGATGACTGGCTAGGTATGTTTGATTACTTAAATAAATACACTCAGGTGGTATATTTACCTAGAACTCAAGGTATATCTAGTACACAACTTAGAAGCGATATTTTTGGCACTGTGAAACTAGGCATTGCTGACCTTGGTCGCAATACAAAGCAATTTATCGATGAATCTAAATTTGTTTCTAATTTGGATATAAATCAAGTCTATTCTCAAGACTCAAAAGCCATGGAAGAGTTTACCAATGAGAGTAATGATGTTGCACATGGATACAACAATTACACTGAATTTTTGGATGGTGATATTGATGCTGTATATATAAATAGCCAGCCAGATGAGCGCTATACTCTGATCAAAAAAACACTTGAACATGGAAAACACGTGCTGTGTGGAAGACCTTCTGACTTGAGCGATATACAACGACAGGAGTTGTTTGATTTAGCAAAAAATAAACGCTTAGTTTTTTTATCTGAATTAAAAAAAGACTATCTATCGGCGCTTAATCATGAGCTTGATGGCTGCGGGTTTAGGTATATGATGGCTGAATTTACCTCGCTAATTCAAAGAGGCTCGGTGAAATCTTAATCATTCAACTTGTTGAGCGCCCATTGCTAGGCAATGATAAATAATTAAAAAAAAGGAAGTTAAATAATGTTCGAAGATCACTATATTTTCACACCTGGTCCAGTAAAAATGTCTCAGGAGATATTGGATATAGGCAGCATGCAAACACCTTATTTTAGAAATCCTGAATTCTCTGAAGTGGTTTATCACTGTGAAAAAGGGTTGATTGATATCGTTAACGCCCCTGAAGGATCTAAAGTTATATTTTTAACAGCATCAGGCACGGCAGGCATGGAGTCTGTGGTGATGAATCTACTCAATAATGATGATAATGCGCTGGTTGTTAATGGTGGAGGGTTTGGTGCCAGATTTGTAGATATTTGCAATACGCATGAAATACCAAATACAAACTTTAAGGTAAAAAACACTAACCTAAGTGATATTGACATACTTGCACCAAAGGGCGACTTTAGTGCATTGGTAGTCAATGCACACGAAACCTCGGTTGGATGTTTGTATGACGTAACAGCATTAGGGGGCTACGCCACACAACATAACATGCTGCATATTGTTGATGCTATTTCTATGTTGGTTACTGATGATTTAGACATGCAGAAAAGTCATATTGATGTTGTTATCGCTAGCTCACAAAAAGGTTTTGCTCTACCACCCGGATTGACCATGGTGGTGTTATCTCCTAAAGCAATAGAGAGATTGCAAACTGTAAAATCACTTTACTTTAATTTTAAAGATTATTTGAGCAATGGTGAAAGAGGTCAAACGCCCTACACGCCTGCTGTTACCATTATGCTTCAATTAGAGGCAAGATTAAAACAGATAGAAAAAAGAGGTGGAATTTCCCAAAGTATCGCTAGCGCTAAAGAAGTCGCTGAATATTTTAGATCAAGCTTAGAAGGCCTACCCCTAAAGGTTGCAACCTTATTTATGCCAAATGCTATGACGGCACTAACCCCAACAGATGGCAAATCAGCACTCGATATTGTCAATGATCTAGAGCGTAACTATAAAGTGATGGTATGCCCTAATGGTGGTGATGAGCGGGAAACTATATTTAGAGTGTCGCACATGGGTGAGGTGGATAAAGCTTATACAGATGTGCTTATAGATGCCTTGTTTGATTATTACAAAGTGAGCAGAAACTAACCTATGAGTAATATAAGTCAAAATACGCTAAGAAAAGCTCAATTGATTATTTTAGATATGTTGATTGAATTTGATGCTATTTGCAAAAAACATAATTTGAGCTATTGGCTAGATTCAGGCACCCTGCTAGGCGCTGTCAGATATCAGGGATTTATTCCTTGGGATGATGACATTGATCTATCTATGCCGGTTGAAGATTATAAAAAATTTAAAGATATTGCATCAAGCGAGCTATCTGATAGTATTTTTTTCCAAACTAAAGAGTCAGATAAGAATTTTAAATTTGATTATATAAAGCTTCGCTCAAATAAGGCTGACATAGTGGAATTTCATGAAAAAGACAGGGATATTCAGTACCACCAAGGTGTGTTTGTTGATATTTTCCCCATGTTAAGTATTGATAACACACCAAAAAATCAAGCTTTTTATAGTGATACATTGGAAAAAATTCGTTCGTTTTCCTCTATTAGTCTGCATACACCAAACGGTATAGACAGTCCGGATAAGCGTAAAGCGCTTATCAATGAGTTAGACTGCTTGCACAAAGAGTGGAGTAGCGATACATCAAAAATAATATATGGCGGTGAGATGCCAGATGTTTCTGCCTGGTTTGATCTAGGCAAGGTACTTCCATTGAAAAAATTAGAGTTTGAGGGGATTGAATTTCCCGTTCCAAATGATTGTCATCATTATCTAACTGAAATATATTCATCTAACTATACCAAGACGCCACCTAAAGAAAAAAGAAAAACACATGCATTTAATATAGAGATAAATTAGAAAAAAATGATAATCAATTGTGATCTTGGTGAATGTTTAACGCCTAATCTTGATGCAAATATCATGCCACTCATTGGCATGGCTAATATTGCTTGTGGCGGGCATGCCGGCAATGATCAAAGTATGGTTGATGCGATTAGGTTGGCTGTCAATAATAACGTTAGCATTGGGGCGCATCCAAGTTACGCTGATCAAGAAAATTTTGGCCGTGTTAGTCACACCCTATCAGAGGGTGAATTATTTGATTTAATCCATACCCAAGTAATGCATTTTCAAAATCTTTGCCATCAGAATGGTGCAACTTTAGAATACATAAAGCCTCATGGTGCTTTGTATCATGACATGACTCATCAGCCATCTGTGCTTGGTGTCATGTGTAAAGTGATTGAATCAATTGATTCAAATTTAACTTTGGTGGTGCAAGCTGGCAATGAAGATCATTTTAAAAAATTCGAAAATAATCAACATGGTGGATTTTTGCGAGAAGTGTTTGCTGATCGAGCTTATGATGGGTTGCACCTGGTCTCAAGAACAGAAAAAAATGCCGTTTTAAGTGATGCTGACCGTATTATTGAGCAATTTTGGCGGTTTAGTAGCAACACTGCACATAAAATTGATACAATTTGCTTTCATAGTGATAATCCAGCCTCTGTAGAGGCGCTTATAAGGCTTAAAAATGCATAAAATCATTCTGGCGGGGGAGAGTTCAATACTCATCTACTTTGGCGATAAGATTGATACCTCGTTGCCTGAAAATATCGCAAATTTTTCAAATGAGCTAAAAAATCAATATTCTGAGTTAATTATTGATCTAACGCAATCTTATACATCATTATTGGTAAATTATGACTTGAGTAAAATTGATTATTCAAAGTTTTCAGACAAAGTGGAAGTTTTATTAAATAATTTTCAATTTTCAGATTCAGTCAAAGCGCCCAACATAATTCATATTCCAGTCTATTATGGTTTTGAAACAGGGCTGGATTTAGAAAGACTACTCTCGGAGAGAGATCTGAGTTTGGATGAGTTTATCGACATTCATAGTACTGGCGAGTATTTAGTGCATGCAGTTGGTTTTAGCCCTAACTTTGCTTTTTTAGGTCAAGTGGATGAGCGTATTCAAGCACCTCGTTTAGCCACACCAAGAATCAAAATTCCGGCTGGCAGTGTTGGTATTGCTGATTATCAAACAGCCATATATCCAACCGATTCATCTGGTGGTTGGAATATTGTGGGTAGAACACTACTAGACCTGTCGCTTAACAATTCTGACAATTTAGATAAATTTAAAACCGGTGACAAGGTGGCATTCTATCCGATTACGCGAGATGAATATTTATCAAACGGCGGCAAACTATGAGCATTAAAGTCATTAAGCCAGGTTTTTTAAGCAGTATTCAAGACTACGGCCGGATAATTCACGCATCTTACGGTATGAGTGTGAGCGGCGTAATGGATGAGCAGGCTTATATGTGGGGTAATTACTTATTAGAGAATCACTTTAATGCCGCTGCCTTGGAAATTGTATTTGGCAGTGTGACACTTGAAGTATTGAATGACAGTGTTATTTGTATCACCGGTGCAGATTTAGATTTTAAAATTAACAACAAGCGAGCATTAACCTGGCACAGTGTTCAAGTTTATCAAGGCGATGTGTTGAGTTGGGGTGTATTAAAGTCTGGTGTTAGAGGGTACTTGTGCGTTAAAGACGGGTTT
>CAJVCJ010000085.1 GCA_910595855.1 Candidatus Thioglobus vulcanius
GGTTTTAAAAAAAATTAATGTTGTTTTTGGTAGAGCGCAATAAGACCAAGAAGCATGGTTACGGTGATAATAATACTCAAGTTCTTAGAATCAACAATAGGCGAATAACTTGTATACGCAGAAGCTAATGTCGTACTGGCAACTAAAGATGCGGCTAGAGCCAAAATTGGCTTAATAATGATTGATAATTTCATCGGCTTAGTGAATTAATGCCAAGCTTAAAGACATGATAACTGCTGCTGATGAATAGATAATTGTGTGTAGTGCTAAGTTCATTTTCTCCCCCTTAAAGAGTAAATTGATTAATAAATATTATTTTTTTAGTTAGTCCTAATGCATGGAAACAATAATGCATTAGGGAAAATTGTTATACGGCTAGTGAATCGTTGTACCGATCAGCTGACCAATAATTGAATGTGTTGAGCTTGAATTTTTTAACACCGCTCTAGCGTACCACTTGTCTGCTAATTGTTTGTTAGCTTGAATACCTTCGCCCGTTAAGTAAGCGTACCAAACATTAAACTGTGCCGGCAAGTTGCCTTGCTTGGCGGCTCTTTGATACCAGTAAAAAGCATTTGCTGAATTCTTAGCAACATCCCTACCTTTTTGGAAAATATCAGCCAATTTATATTGTGCATTTGCATCACCTAAGTAAGCTTGCTGTTGCAACTCAACAGTTTCAGTTTTTAGCTCGGATTCTGCCAATAAATGTGTGTTCATTTTATTCATGATGCTTTCACCATTTGTTGTTAATTTGATCGAAATATACCGTGTTTATTGAACCACGTAAAGGCAATTTTTACACAATAAATAACTATTTTTTTATTACTGATAAATCAATAAGTTATGCATGTTTTATGACACTTTTACCACTACTAGTATTTTATAACTAATTTAACTCTACTACACTAGTAGTAATAATTAACTATAATAGGTAAAAAATGCAACTATAAATACAACGAATATATGGCAAATAAAACTAAAGATTATCTGGCCAAAGTCCGCAAAAAGACTGGCTTTTCAGACTATAAAATTTCACAAGAATATGGCATTAATCAATCCAATTTAAGTAAATATAAATCAGGAAAATCCAGCCTGTCAGAAACACATGCCTGGTTATTTGCCGATATTTTGAATATCAATCCAGCGGAAGTGGTGGCTTACACCAAGCTTGAACATGCAAAAATTAAAGGTGATAAACTGAAGGCTGTATTTTGGCAAGAACAGCTAGAAAGCCTTTCAAACATCTCAGAGTCTATCAAAATCGATATTGCGCAAATTAACCCCACTGTTGGCGATTTGGATAACAACGCCAAACAAATTATTAAGTTAAGTATCGAAGCAGCTAAACAAGATTCTGATTTATTGATATTTCCAGAATTGGCATTGGTCGGCTATCCGCCAGAAGACCTTTTATTGCGTCATGGCTTTATGCAACAGGTTGCAAAGAAGATAGATCTAATTAAAAATAGTATTCCCGACACCATTTCAATTGTTTTTGGCGCGCCATGTAAAGAAAACAAAATACTATACAACTCAGCTTATCTTATTCAAAATGGCGAAGTTGGCATTTACCACAAGCAACAACTACCTAATTACAGTGTTTTTGATGAGAAGCGCTATTTTACAGCCGGAAATAAACCCTTTATCTTTACCATTAAAGGCCAGAGATTAGGCTTGCTAGTCTGTGCTGATATCTGGCACGCAGACACAGTTAGCGAAACAGCTAAATATGGCGTACAAACTATCATCAGCATTAATGCATCTCCGTTTCATGTTGGCAAACATCAACAGCGCCTTAATGAAATTAAAAAACGTGTCTTAGAAAACAAAGTTGAGTTTGTGTATGTTAATTTAGTCGGTGGGCAAGACGAAATCATCTTTGATGGTGGCTCTTTCATGATGAATGCAAAAGCGCAAGTTACCCACCAACTGCCTTTTTTTGAACAAACTAGTACATCATTAGCCACACCAAGTATTGTTTCTGACAACGATGACAGTACTGAAAAAACCATTTATGATGCATTAATTCTAGCCACTAAAGACTACATTGATAAAAACGGCGTGTTTAACGGTGTTTTAATTGGCCTATCGGGCGGTATTGATTCTGCACTAACGTTAGCAATAGCTGCTGATGCTATTGGTAGTGAGAACATTAAGGCCATTATGATGCCTTATACTTACACTTCAAATATGAGCCTAGAAGATGCCAAGGCTCAGGCAAGCACCATGAATATTGACTACCATGAAATCGCCATTCACTCTATGGTTGAAGGCTTCAACACCCAACTTAGTGGCTTGTTTAATGGTATGGAAGCCGACACAACTGAAGAAAACTTACAAGCACGTGTACGTGGAACCCTACTCATGGCTATCTCCAATAAACTTGGTAAAATCGTTTTAACCACGGGTAATAAATCAGAAATGGCTGTTGGCTATGCAACGCTATATGGAGATATGTCTGGTGGCTTCGCACCGCTTAAAGACGTCTCAAAAACCATGGTGTATCGACTAGCTAAATATCGTAATACAGTGTCTTATGTTATTCCCGGGCGTGTAATTGATCGTGAACCCTCTGCAGAGCTTGCACCTAATCAAGTTGATCAAGATTCACTACCACCATACGATGAGCTTGATGCGATTTTGGAGTTGTTTGTTGAACAAAGGCGTTCTATTGAATATATCGTAAAAATGGGTTTTAACAAGCAAGTGGTAACGCGAATTAGCAGGCTAGTTCTTAACAATGAATACAAGCGTAGACAAAGTGCACCAGGGCCAAAAATCAGTAAAAATGCTTTCGGTAAAGAACGTCGCTACCCGATGACTTCAAAATTTCAACCTTAGTCAGTTAAGAGAACACCTTTAAGATGCCTTGCGCCTTGTGTGTGGTTTCTTCAAGCTCTCTATTAGCAATAGAATCAAACACAATGCCAGCGCCTGCTCTAAAGCTTAAGTGCTCGTCTTGCTTGGTCATGGTTCGAATTAGAATGTTGAGATCCATCTTGCCATTATTACTAATATAGCCCAATGAACCAGTATATGCTTCACGAGCACCTTGCTCTAATTCAGAAATAATTTGCATACAACGAATTTTAGGGCAACCGGTAATCGTGCCACCTGGAAACAAAGCACTGACTAATTGCTTGATATCAATAGAAGGCTTTAACCTACCTCTAATATTTGAAACAATATGATGTACATATGGATAGCTTTCTAACGTCATTACTTCATTGACCTCGATACTACCGTATTCACACACCCTACCCAAGTCATTACGCTCAAGATCAAGTAGCATGATATGCTCTGCCTGCTCTTTAGGATGCTTGATTAAACGCTGCTTTAACAATTCATCTTCTTGACCAGCACCTCTAGGATGGGTGCCTGCAATTGGACGTGTCTCAATCACATTGCCATCAACGCTAAACAAGCGCTCTGGCGATGATGAAACAATACTAAATTGTTCAAATTGTGCAAGTGCAGAAAAAGGCGCAGGGTTAGATTTTTTTAAAGCAGAATAAAGCTCAGCAGAACTACAATTATGCGCTAATGTATATTGCCAAGCACGAGATAAATTCACCTGAAAAACATCACCTGCTTTAATGTATTTCTTGATCTTTTCTACGCCAGATAAAAACTTAGCGCTCGCCTCACAACTCAACACACCAGCAAAATCAACTACTGGTATTGGTGTAATTAGTTCAATATCTTTCAAAATCTGATCAATTCTAGTTTGATCATCATCCTCATCTAGTAAATAGGTTTTTTCCAATTGGTGATCAACAACAATAGCGCTAGGTATTTTCACCGCAATGGCAATAGGTAAGTGGCTACTATGTATATCTTTTGCTAGCGTAGGCTCAATTTGAGCAATAAGCTCGTAAGCAAAATATACAAACCAACCGCCAGTGAAAGGCAGTTGTTGATTTTTGTCATTAACACTAGTAATCTTGCTTGAAAGTTCGCTTAAAAAATCAAATTCAGACGGTTCATTTAAAACCAACTCTTGCTGAGGATGGGCGAATAAAATGGAATAACGATTATTGTTATTATGATTAACACTTTCTAGTAAAAATGGATAGCGCTGTTTATTAAGTTGACACAGGCTGTCCAGCGCAATACTTGGAATTTCTAAAGCTTTCATGCTAGTTTGACTGAAGGGTCTCGCTATTGTCTAACTTTTTTGGTGCAATCTTGCTTAGTAATTGCTTAGCTCGATTAATCGAATGGTGTGACGGAAACTTAACTAGCATACTATTTAATAGGCTTTTAGCCTTTTCATCTTGTTTAAGCTCCACATAAACTCTGGCCAACTCAAATAAGGAGTTTGAATATTTATGATGCAGCGGATTACTTTGCTGAAACGCCATAAAAGTACGCTTTGCTTGGCTATGGTCGCCTTTGGCTAAATAAGCCTTTGCAAGCCAATAATGCGCATCTGACGCATGGTTACTATCAGGATAAACCGTTAGATACTGCTTAAAAAATACAATGGCTTGATCATATTGATCGGTAACCAACAAAGAGCGTGCATTGGTGTAGATTTTTTTAGCCTTTTTATTGTGCTCACGCACACGCATCATTGTTTGCTCAACCACAACACTGGATTTTTTGTATTCCATTAGGTTAAACAATTCAGTAATTTTTTGGCTGCTTTGTTGCTGCTGTTGTTCTAGTTTCTCAATCTTACCAATGAGTGATTTGTTTTTACGCGCTAAGCGTTTGATCTTTTTATTATGATCCATAATCACTTTGTCGGTATTAATACCGGCAGAAGCTGGCTGATAAGCAAATACAGCCAAAAAAATCATGAGTGAAAGACGTTGTATCATTGGCTACTGGTAAATAAATTCAACACGTCTATTCTTTCCCCAAGCGCTTTCATCATGCGCCTGAATCAAAGGAGTTTCTTCACCAAAGCTGATTACTTCTACACGTGAATTAAGATCATACAAGCCAAGCACCTCTTTAACCGCTAAGGCGCGATTCTCACCCAGAGCAAGATTGTATTCACGAGTGCCACGCTCATCTGCATGCCCTTCTAGGCGTAAATTAAGACTTGGGTTATCACGCATAAAATTTGCATGTTTGATAATAGCTTGAGTTGCTGCTTCATCTATTTCACTACCATCATAAGAGAAATATAAAACAAACTGAACACCTGTGTTTTTAAGCTCAGCAGTCGCCATTTGCAGTACACTAGATTGGCCACCATCTTTACGAACATAATTACCATTGTATTCTTGAGGCTCAAAACGAGAAGAGTCTGCGGCAACAACACTCTCCTCATTATTAACCACACTTGGCTTGGCAGCAACTTTTTGATACAACTCTTCAACTGTTGTTGAGCAAGAAGATAAAAGCACAGTGGCCATTATTAACGAGGTGATTTTTAACATATATAAACTCCTTGGTATTATTTAGAATAGTGAGACCAGTTTGGCTCTCTAACTTCGCCAGCTTTACTTGCCAACTCAAAGGTTTGATGACCTAAAATTGAAACAACCGACAACACGCCTGTATCACCCTTATTGCTAGCAAAAATAATCATGCCACCATTGGGTGAAAAGAAAGGTGATTCATCTAGTTTGTTATCAGTAATAACGATTAAATCTTTAGTGGCAATATCCAACAAGGCAATGCGGTAGTCTTTATCAACTCGATGCACCAAGGCTAGGCTTTTTCCATCTGGTGAAAATACCGCCTTAGCATTATAGCTACCTTCAAAGGTAGCTCGCTTGATTGCACCTGTTTTCAAGTACTTAATATACACTTGAACCTGTCCTGATCGATTTGAAGTAAAAGCAATTCGCTCACCATCAGCTGAATAGCTAGCCTCAGTATCAATACCAACATCTTTAGTTAGGCGAGTAAGCTTTTCGTCTTTAAGGTGGTATGAATAAATATCTTTATTGCCATCTTTTGATAGCGTCATAATAAGGCTTTCACCATTTGGATGCCAAGCAGGTGCTGATGCAATGCCGTTAAAATAAGGTAATTTTTGTGTTTTACGGCGCATAAATGGATACTGAATAAACACTTCAGAGCGGCCATTTTTAAACGACACGTAAGCAATTTTATTTTGATCTGGCGACCAAGCCGGCGATAAAATCGGGCTTGCTGCTCTAAAAATAGTTTGTGGATTTTGCGCATCAGAATCAGAAATCTCTAAGCGATATTCGCGTTTACCATTACTCATGTTGGTCACGGTTACGTAGGCTAGACGTGTATCAAATGAACCTTTCACACCCAATAAAGCAAAATAAATCTGATCAGATAAATAATGGGTAATGCGCCTAATACCGCTATTATGAACAGCGAATTTTTTTGCGTAGAGGGTTTTTCTTGTATAGGTGTCAATTAGCTCGATTTCAACATTAAAGATATTCTTGCTAACTTGCTCAAGCTTACCAATAACAATGGCTTCAATTTTCTTATCCTTCCATTTGTCAAAATTAATCTGACTGTTGATAATGTAATCAGCACTTGAGGCGTTAAATTCACCCGAACGATTAAAGTTGTCGCGCATGATATTGGCAATTACCTCGCCTTGCTTAGCATCACCCTTAACGGCAAAAGGTGAGATAACAATTGGAAATGCATTTTCATCTTTCTTTAAGATGGTTACTTCTAATATCGCAAAAGAAGCTGTGGCGTAAAGCGCTAAAAATGCTGCAGCGAATTGTCTCATTCCCTTTCTTCGATCCAGTTCATTTGAATGGCCTCAAGGATCTTTTCGCCTGATTTTTCACTATCATCTTCAAATTCCTCTAAAGCCATAACCATATCTCTCAAATCAACAAAACCAACGGTTAATGGGCTTGTATCTGGATGAGCCTCATCCAATGCAATAGCAATCTCTAACGAGTCTGTCCAATTCACAAATTACTCCTAAATTTATCTAAGTTAATTTTATCTAAATTAGTGCAAACTTTGCAACTAAAAACGCTTTACACTTTGAACAAAATCAAGCCGCATTAAATGTTCAGATATATCCGCCAATTGCGCTGTATTTGTTACCGAAATAACCAAATTCAAAGATTTTAAATAACTGTCTTTTTCACTAACCTCAATGTGCTCAATGTTAATACCTAATTTAGCCATGGTGTTAGCAATGGAAGCCAGAGTTCCACGCTGATTATCTACATCAATTAGCACTTTAACCTCAAATTCTTCCCCCTCTTTAGCTTGCCAATCAATCCCTAACCACTGTGCATTTTTACCCTTAACTCGCAAAAAGTTAGCGCAGTCAGTCTTGTGCAAAACCATACCTTTACTGCTGGTGAGTAATCCAATAACATTATCACCTGGGATTGGATAACAACAATGTGCGCAGCTTATTGCCCTACCTTGAGTATCTGATATTTTGATATTCTTAACCAGACAATGATCACCATCACACTGTAATTTATTCAGCACGACTGACATCAGCACCTCACCTAGGCCAATTTTTATAAACAACTCTTCTTTTGATTGGCAGCCAAGGTCGCTCAGACACTCTTGCCACTTGGTGTCAATAATCTTTACAACATCAATTTGTAAATATTCACAAGCATTGTCCAACAAATAGCTACCCAGTTGAATTAAGCTAGAGGAGGATTTTGACTTTAAGTAAGATTTAATTGAAGATCTTGCCTTTGCAGTGGTTGCTATTTGCAGCCATGAAGGTTGTGGCTGAGTGTCTTGTTTGGTGATAATTTCAACCGTCTGTCCAGATCTAAGCTTGGTGGATACTGGCGATAAAATCTGATCAATCCTTGATTTAAAAGCATGCTCACCGATATTGGTGTGCACCATGTAAGCAAAATCCAAAGCTGTTGCCTTATAAGGTAATTGAATAATATCACCATTTGGGGTAAAGACGAATACCTCTGAGGGTGACAAATCCGCCTTGGCATTCTCAAGGAACTCAATAGAGGTTCCAGATTGTTCCTGAATATCAAGCAAAGACCCTATCCAGTTACCTGCCAGCGAAGCATTGCTATCATTATTATCAATATTTTTATAGTGCCAATGCGCTGCAATCCCGTACTCTGAAACAAAATGCATATCAGTAGAGCGAATTTGAACCTCAATCATAATATTATTTGGACCGAATAATATTGTATGTAGTGACTGGTAACCATTTGCTTTTGGCAGGGCTACATAATCCTTAAATTTACCTGGCAATGGCTTGTACAAGTTGTGAATAACGCCAAGCGTTTGATAGCACTCAGCCACACCTGAAACAACAACGCGAAACGCATACATATCCAGCACTTGTGAAAACTTAAGTTGCTTAACTTTCATCTTCTTATAGATGCTACAGGGTTGCTTTCGACGGCCATTGATTTCAAAATCCATCACGCCTTCTTGGCTTAGCCTGCTTTCCAAGGCGCTTTGAATATGCTTAATAACCTTGGTTCGATTGCCACATTGTTTTTTAATTTGAGATACCAGAACCTTGTGACGAAACGGATGAACAATAGAAAAACACAAGTTATCCAACTCCACCCTAATGCTATTTAGGCCTAATCTTCGTGCAATGGGGGCGTGAATTTCAGCCGTTTCTTTGGCAATTCTTAGTTGCTTGTCGCGCCTCATAGAGCCCAGCGTACGCATATTATGCAACCGATCAGCCAGTTTGATTAAAATCACGCGCATGTCATCACTCATGGCTAAAAATAACTTGCGGAAATTTTGCGCCTGTTTGTCGACAGTGTCACGAAACTCAAGACCTGTTAACTTGGAAACACCCTCAACAATATGCGCAATTTCATCACCAAAATCATATCTAATTTCATCATAAGTCACAATAGTATCTTCAATACAATCATGCAATATAGCTGCAATAATACATTGGTAATCTAACTTAAACTCAGCCAAAATCATAGCCACAGAAAGCGGATGAAATACATATGCCTCACCTGATTTTCGATACTGACCATCATGCGCTGTGGCCGCGACAATGTAAGCCTGATAAACACTCTCAACTTGTGATTGCGGCATATAGCCTTCAAGCACATCGCACAAATCACTAATTAGAATTCTTTTATCATTTTTTGACATTTAATACCGAATAAATCTTGAATTAAGTTTTGCCATTATAATACTTATGCATCAGTATAATGTCATGCATATTTACAATTAATTTATCAAAATAATCATGAAAAAACTCATTCTAATTCTGCCTATATTAACTTTATTTCTAGGTGGTTGTTTTTGGGAAGATGAGAAAAAACGCGAATCAATCACCAAAGGCTGGTCGCCAAAAACATTCTTCGCACAAGCGAAAGAGCAAATTTCTGCCGGTTCAATGGATAAAGCCATTGAGCTATTTGAGCAATTACAGGCGGCTTACCCTGGCTCTAAATACGCACTTCAATCTAAACTTGAAATTGCCTACGCTCTTTACAAGAGTGAAGACTACGATCAAGCCGTTGATCGTTTAAACAGCTACATTAAGCTTTATCCTGATCATTTCTCCACGCCATATGCTTATTACTTACGTGGTGTTATTTCAGAAGATAAATCTCGTTCAATCTTAGATGACTACATTACTGATAACGCTCAGCGCGATGTTAATTCAGTACGTGATGCGTTCAACTACTACCTTGCCTTAATCGACAAATTCCCTAAAACTGAATACGCCGAAGAAGCTAAGAGTCGTCTTGTCATTTTAAGAAATATTTTGTCTCGTCATGAGTTGTTTGTTGCCATCTACTATACAAAAAAAGGTGCAAATATTGCAGCGATCAATCGCAGTAAATACATCATTGAAAAATATCCAAACACACCTTCTATTCCTGCAGCACTACACTTAATGGCTCATAACTACGATATTATTAGCACACCAGTATTGGCTGAAGATGCACGTCGTGTACTTAAGAAAAGCTACCCACAGTACGCGCCACATTACTCACTAGAAGACTAATACCTGCCCTACTCGCTAATGACTAAACTAGAGCGAGGCTTCGCACTTAAAATTTCTTTAATTATGGCAACTCGAATGCTTGGGCTGTTTATGATTTTCCCAATTTTTTCAGTCTATGCCAATCACTATGAAAGCGTAACACCATTTTATATTGGCTTAGCTATTGGCGCCTACGGCCTTACTCAAGCATTCTTCCAAATACCATTTGGTTATTTATCGGATAAATATGGTCGCAAGCCTTTACTTATATTTGGCCTTATTATTTTCTTTATTGGTAGCGTTGTAGCGGCTAATGCAACTGATATTTATCAAGTTGTAGCTGGTAGAGCACTACAAGGCGCAGGTGCTATTTCAGCCGTGTTAATGGCGTTTTTGGCAGATTATGTTAGCGAAGATGAGCGCCCTAAAGCAAACGCTTTTGTCGGTGTTCAAATTGGCATGGCATTTATGCTGGCACTATTATTAGGCCCTATTATTGGTCATCAATTTGGCATATCTGGCATGTTCTGGATTATTGCAGGACTGTCGATTGTTGCTTTAGTTGTGGTTACAACTTTGCCACATGCCAAACCCATTAAACAATACAAACTCTCTATTGATAATTTTAAAAAAATTCTAACAACAGATTTACTTAGATTAGATTTCAGCATCTTTGCACTGCATTTAATTCTAACCAGCTCTTTTATTGCCATTCCAATTTTCCTAGTAGATAACAACATCCTTAGCATTCAAGATAACTGGAAAATATACTTGCCTGTTATTGTGATTTCATTCCTAGGCATGATCCCAATGATCATTGTTGCCACCAAGTATCAAAAAACAAAAACGGTATTTTTATTGTCAATTTTTATCTTGGCTTTTAGTCAAATCTTGTTTTATAAAAGCGCATTAAATTACACAACATTTTTTGTCATTTTAACTTTATTTTTTGTTGCCTTTAACGCCTTAGAAGCACTACTACCTTCACTAATAGCCAAAACTGCAAGCACTGACAAACGCGGGCTAGCAATGGGTTTTTACTCTAGCTCACAATTTTTTGGTGCATTCGTTGGTGGTGTAATTGGTGGATGGATTTACAACAATTTTGGTTTGAATAGTGTATTCTTATTCACCACATTTACAGCAATTATTTGGTGGCTAATCGCCCTAAGTATGCGTACTGAAAAACATTAATAATTAACGGGAGAAAATTCAATGGCAGGCATTAACAAAGTAATTTTAGTAGGTAACCTAGGTCAAAAGCCTGAGGTTAAATACGCATCTAACGGCAATGCAATTGCAAATCTTTCGGTAGCAACAAGTGAATCTTGGACGGACAAAAACACCGGTCAAAAACAAGAAAAAACAGAATGGCACCGCGTTAGTTTATTTGGCAAATTAGCAGAAATTGCTGGCCAATATTTAGACAAAGGCTCTAAAGTTTATGTTGAAGGTAAATTACAAACACGTAAATGGCAAGATAAATCAGGTGCTGATCGCTACACAACTGAAGTAGTTGTATCAGGCTTTAACGGTACATTGCAAATGCTTGATCGCCGTGATGGCCCTGGCATGGGTGGTGCACCACAAGCGGGTGGCCAGCAAGCACCAAATGCACCTCGTGCACAAGCGCCAGCCCAAGACCCTATCACCCCAGTTGATAACGGTTTTGATGACGATATTCCTTTTT
>CAJVCJ010000086.1 GCA_910595855.1 Candidatus Thioglobus vulcanius
CTACCCATTGAGTATGATTCAAAATCTAAGCCGGTCGATCCAAGACTTGAGCGTTATCGTACGCTTTCTAAAAAAGTAGCTGATTTTTACACTAATCAACTTCGTAACTCACCTGCAAAAGACAAAGCCGTAAACTATGCCAAGGCGCGCGGTATTAGTGGAGAAATTGCCAAACGATTTGAGCTTGGTTTTGCCTCTCCAGGCAATAAAGATTTAATGCTTAATTTTGAAAATACTGAGCAAGATATTGCTGACCTTAAAACACTAGGATTAATCAAAGAAGGTCAGTATGGAGATTATGATTTTTTTCGTGATCGACTTATGTTTCCAATACATAATAGTAAAGGCAATGTAATTGCATTTGGTGGCAGGGCGTTTGACAATGATGCCAAAGCAAAATATTTAAACTCTTCAGAAAGTGTCATTTTTTCAAAGTCTAGAGAGTTATACGGATTGCATCATGCTCGTAAATACTCCAGAGCCATGGATTATATTTTGGTTGTTGAAGGTTATATGGATGTAGTGGCAATGCATCAAGCTGGCATTACTAAAGTGGTTGCTACATTAGGCACGGCAACTTCTGCTGAGCATCTACTTATTTTGATGCGTACTACTAATGTCGTGGTATTTTGTTTTGATGGCGATGAAGCGGGACGCTCTGCAGCATGGAAGGCGTTAAAAATTACCTTGCCGCTAACTAAGGCCGGTGTTACATTTAAATTCTTATTTTTACCTGATGGCGAAGATCCAGATTCATTGGTTAAAAAAGAGTCTGCCAAGGCATTTGAAGACCGTATTGACGTGGCTCAGCCTTTGTCGCAGTTTTTGTTTGATCATATTAGGTCTAAAGTAGCTTTTGACACTATTGAAGGTAAGACTCAATTTTTAGAGCAAGTTTCAGTGTTGATTAAAACAGTGAATTATGAAGTTTATCAGCAGCAGCTAGTTGATGGTGTTGCTCAAATTGTAGGTCAGAGTGTTGATCAAGTACGAGTTATTTTCGATCAAGAGGCGCCTCAACCCCAAGAGCAACCTGCTGTATATATTGATACACAGGCTAACTATGAAAACCATGAAGAAGTAGATTTCCATGATTTTTCTGATCATACAGATTTTAAACCTACACCAGTTGTTAAGCCCAGCAATATGAAAGCACTGATGTCAAAAATGATTACCTTGGTGCTTAATTACCCAATTTTGGCTGATGCAACCGCAGAAGTTAGGGTGCGTACAATTGATAATACTGAAGTATTGTTAGAATTGATTAGATCGGCGCAAATAGATGAAAATATTTCTCAATTGGAGTTAATTAAGCCGTTTCAGAATAAGCAAGGTATTTTTAGACGTTTGAATGAGTTGTGTGCACTTGAGCCATTTTTAAGTGAAACTCAAGCACGAGAAGAATTTTTATCTATTTTAAATTCAATCGAAAGACAGCAAAAGGGTCGACATATAAAAGCCTCTATTCACCATGCACATACATTAGAAGAGCAACAGGAAATCATGCAAGGGATTTTAAAAAGTAAGCGCAAGCCTTAGTTACCTTAGGCTAACTTGAATACTATCATCATTGGTTAAGATGCGTTCCATGGTGTTACTAAATACAATTGCAGCAGAGTTTGAGCCTTCACAGCTACTAAACTTCTCCGGATGGTAGTAGTTATAACATTTTTTTGGATAATCCAATCTTACCGCCATAATATATTTAGGCTTTATTACCGGCACGAACCCGGTGAAGAATGTCCGTTTAGCGCCATCTTTATGATATCTACCATTAACAACCATCTCCGCAGTGCCTGTTTTTCCAGCAACATCATAGCCTTTGACTCTCGCTCTATAGCCAGAGCCATCCCAAGAGGCTACAGAATCTAATAAAGTTGCAATTTTATTGGTTGTTTTTTTACTAAAAACTTGTGTATTTAGCTCGTAGGTAGGCATGTTTTTAACCAATTTTAGTGGTGGAATTGCACCATCATTAGCAAAGACCAAATACGCCCGAGCTAGTTGTGCTAGATTTGTTTCCATCGGGCCATGACCAAAAGATAGGGTGCGTTTATCGGCCAGAGCCCAAGAATAAAAATGCCGTAAAGAACCTGAATTTTCAATGCTAGGAATTAATCCCAAAGGATGGCTAAAACCTAACTTACTCCAAGTGCTATACATGTCTTCCTTGCTAAGGCGTTCAGAGACGTTAACAGTGCCTAAATTGTGAGATTTTTGCAAGATCTTTTTAACCGTAATGGCATCGCCATATTTTCTAACTTTTTTAGTGCTTTTTAAATGACCAATTGATTTACTAACATCAATCAATTCATCTTCTTCGGCAGTGATTTCCCCCTGATCAAGTGCTAACAGCATAGTGAATGGCTTCATGGTTGAGCCTGGCTCTACTTTGTCTGATAATACTCGATTACGATAATGACTTGGATTGTAAAGGCTTTTGTCATTCGGATTATCGGCGGGGTAGTTAACCATGGCGAGTACCTCGCCATTTGGCGATAGTATGATGGCAGAGCCAGAATCAGCCTCGTGTTTTAGTACAGATTTTTTAATTGCCGCATAGGCATGAAATTGAATATCAGTGTCAATGGTGAGTTCGATATTTTGTCCGTGACTGAGCTCACTTTCAATTGTTGGGTTGAAATAAGCATGATCAGTTTTAAAATTTAAAGTGGTTTTTCCATTTGTACCTGCCAATATATTTTCAAACTCACTTTCAATACCAGAGCCACCTTTATTCTCTGCATTAACACGCCCTAATAGTGGTGCCATTGAGGCAGATTTTGGATAGTAGCGCTGAGTATCTTGTTGTAAAACAACACCTTGACCAACTCTTCTTTTTCTACATTTTTCAACAACAATTTGTTCACCTTTAACATTTTGCCAGTGCACTGCATTTAACGCTTTGTCGATTAGGCTAATTTTGGCATTAATGGTTTCGTTGCTACATACCTTTATTCTTTGTTTTTTAAAGGCGATTAGATTAATGAGAATTGGACTAGTAAGTGTTAGATTTTTTTTAATTGGTAGATAGCGAGATTTTATTTTTCTTTTTTTAGCGATCAGTGTGCTTAACCTCTCTTCATTCATGTCTAACGCTTTAGCTAAGTCTGGAATAAACGCAGCGTGAATAAGCATGGGGTCTAGTATTACTCGCTTAAGTAGTCTAGAGCTTGCCAATATATTGCCGTGCCTATCTAAAATATCCCCTCTTCGGGCTACATTAGTTTGTATGTTACTTGCTTGTTTTGCCGCTCTTTCTTGAATTGATTGCTCTTGACTGTCAATTGTTGACACAGAAATGGCATGATAAGAAAAAAGACCAAAGAGACTAACAAATACAAATTTAACAAACCCTTGGCGACGCCAGAACCCTTGTACTTTGGTAAATTTTGGAAAGGCCTTTAATGTCATAACGAAAGCCTGCCTTTATACCATATGCCCCAATCTTTTGATTCAAGCTCTTTCAATCCTAATTGAGTTAATGCAACATCTTTAATTTCTTCACCGCTTAGTATTTGTGAGCGCTCACTTAATAGTTGTTTGTTTAAAGAGACAATTTGATGATTTTTAATGCTTTCACTTTTAACATCTTTATACAATGTTCTGATTTGATGGTGCCATGAAATAGTCAGTATACTAAGTCCGATAACACTACTTAGCAAAATTAAATTAAGCTTAAGTTTGTTAATAGAAAATTTCATAGTTGATTTTTACTTGCAACTCTTAAAATAGCACTACGTGAACGTTTGTTAAATTTAACTTCATCTTTACTGGCAAACTTTTTACCCAGATCTTTAAATGGCATTTTTTCAATTGCCTGGTTAAAAATAGGTAGACCTTTTGGCAAGCTTTTTTGCCTTGAATTTTTTTGAATAAAGCGTTTTACAATTCGATCTTCAATGGAGTGAAAGCTAATAATAGATAATCGTCCATCTACTGCAAGAATTTGTTTTGAGTGTTCAAGTGTATCGGTTAGCTGTTTAAGCTCTTGATTGATAAAAATACGTATGGCTTGAAAGGTGCGTGTCGCTGGATGTTTCTTCTTTTGCCCTCTAACAACCTCACTGACAATATTTGCTAACTGTAGTGTTGTTTCTAGTGGCTGCTCAAGCTGAAATCTTTTAATGCGACTGGCAATGTGTCGAGATTTTTTCTCATCGCCAAATTCATAAATAACATTGGCAATTTCTTCCTCATTTGCAGTTGCTAGCCATTGTGCAGCGCTTAATCCAGAAGTTTGATTCATGCGCATATCTAACGGACCTTCATTATTAAAACTAAAGCCGCGATCTGCATTATCGAGTTGAGGTGATGAAACGCCTAAATCCATTAGAATGCCATTTATTTTTCCACTCAATCCTAACTCTTCGATAATATTGTGCATTTGCGCAAAAGGACTGTGAATTAGAGTTAACCGAGGATCATTAAATTTTTCCTGTGCGTATTTAATTGCACTAAGGTCTTGATCAAAGGCGATTAATCGAGCCTTATCACTAAGGCGATCTAAAATACCTTGAGAGTGTCCACCACGACCAAACGTGGCATCAATATAAATACCATCTTCAATTAAATTTAATCCATCGATTGATTCATCAAACATCACAGATTGGTGATGATTAGAAATCATAATGACAGTTGAGCAACCTCAGCTGGAATTTCTTCGTCTTTGCTTAATTCATCTAAATTACTAAGCTGTTCATTCCAGGTATCCTCATCCCATAATTCAAAATTATGACCTTGGCCACTCATGATGATTTTCTTGCCAATTTTTGCGTAATCTCTTAATGTGCTAGGAATTAGAATGCGCGCTGCCTTGTCCAACTCGCAATCTGTTGCATGTCCAATAAGTTTGCGCTTTAGGCGTTTTGTGTGAATATTTAAAGATGGCAGTGCGCTAACTTTTTCTTCTAGCGCTTGCCAATCTTTTAAAGGGTACAACAACAAGCAGTTGTCATCTGGGTGAATACTGAGCACCATCTGTCCTGAGCAAATTTCTTCAATTTGCGTCTGGTGACGTGTGGGAATTTTCACTCTTCCCTTTGCGTCAACGGTTAAGTTGTGTACCCCTCTGAACATTTTTATAGATTGTTATGCTATTAATGCAAATCCCAATGATGCGATTACCACTGCTGATGTGTAAATAACTGTTTGAAATAAAACGTCCATTTT